>CAZBUT010000126.1:0-5388 GCA_964495165.1 uncultured Muribaculaceae bacterium
GATGGGGTAGCCGTATTGTTGGCCGTCGGTTGTTATTGAGGCTTTGTAGACATATATACCTCTCGGTATGCGTCGACCTGCCATGTCACAAAGATTCCAATTTATCGGGAATGACCGGAACATGTCACTGCGTCCCGTTACAGTTGAAGTCCATTCAAGACGTCCTAATAGGTTGTAGACGTTTATCGTTACTGTAAGCATTGCGTCGGGGCGGTTGTGGGTTATGTAGAAATTTGCTTCGGTCGTTGCCGGATTGGCATCGGCATAAACATCATATATTTTAGGCGCAAGACCCTGTTCAACGAAGAAGTCGATTGTTTCTTCGGCTGAGTTTCCTGAGGTGTCCCACACTCTTAATTTCAGCGAGTGGTTGCCTGTTGCGAGATTTTCAAGCGGGTAGGCTATACTTCCGCCTGAGGATTCGGGTGTGTAATATTGAGCAACATCGTTATATGTGGTAGAACCGTCGAGTATTAATGTTATCTGGTGTCCTATTCCGGCTGAAGACAGGTTGATGCCTTTGTTGTCGGAAATGTTGGCTATCACCATGGGGCTTTCGTTTACATTGTCGCCTGAACTGAAAGATTCATGGTTGAGATAGTAGGCTGAAATTACGGGTGAAATTGTATCGGACTCGGCGTTGTCATCATATCCGAATACATAGAAGTCGCGGTTACAACCGATTGCTTGCCGTCCGTCGTTGCTGTAGGCAAACATGTTGAATGCGGCTGGGCGGAAATTTGATGCGATCTCAGCCGGCATGGACAATTTGACTCTGAATTCTCCGTTTATGACTGAGTCGCGGCCTGCAAACAATCGTCCTCCTTGTTCATCAAACGTCAGTTTCAATCCGTGCTCGCCATTCCCGTTTGTTGTGGTGCTTGTTTCGGCATCGTACATGGCGGTTAATATGATGCCGTTAAAGTCGTTAATCTTGTTGCCCTTGGCATCGTAAATGATGCCTTTCATTGTTACATCTTGCCTGGCTTGTATTGTTACTTGGTCTTCAATGTCAACGGTTTTATCGTCAATGGTTCCCAAAACAGCAATGTTTGAAGGGGTGGTGAATCTCATTGCAGGATCTCCCATGAGCGCATATCGCAGTTTGTTTGAGTTTGCGACATATTTCCCGTCGGCATCTTTCAACTCATTTTTGCCTAAGCGTAATATTTCTCCGACAGGCAGGTAGTTGCCGTTGCTGTCACGCTTGAGCATTTGCTCGGCAATGCTTGCCGACAGCCAGCCGTTGTCGGATATATATACCGGTCTGTTGGCGCTTATTGCCGCTATTACTCCTCCGTTTTCATTGTGGAAGAGGATTTCAGCACCTGAAATGGCTTGGGCATCCCAGCGCATAAATTCGCAAGTCGCGGCATAAAGTATCGGCAATCGTTTGATGTACAGGTTGCAAATGTCGGTATATGTGAACAGGCTTTCGTGTCCCCACGCAGATGTGCCTGCGTGTCCGATATAATTCCACCACATTACGCCTTCATTGAGTTTGCGTAACATTTGAGCAGTGGCATCGGGATATTTCCCGTCTATTTTTTCGTAGGCATCGATATATAATTTGTCGTACATGAACAATTTGCCTGATGCGCTATTGAGCATGTTGTTGTGCATGGTTTCAGCCTGGTTCATGTGTGCGCCGTTGTCGTCATCATCGGCTACGATGAGTATTTGGTTTTTCCAAAGGTCAGTTTCAGAGTTGTTTACATACTTGTAAAGCTTGTCAACAGCGGCTTTGGCTTCTGACGAAGAACGAACGGGCATACGACCGATTGCAATGCTTAATTTGTCGGAGCTGATGTTGACTCCTGATTTGTCTTCAAGGAATGCGAGCATGTCGTCGGACGAGTATGAATCATTGTCGCTTAACCCATGATCGGTTTGCCAAATAGGCATTGTGGGGTATTTTACAGATTGGAATGTTGTTGATATCCGGCGGTTGTCATAGACTCCGCGTCCCATGAACAGGGCATACTTCAACGTGCGTTGACCAGAGGCTTTTCCGCGATCCCAAAACATCTTAAGCATTTTGCGAAAGGCTTGTACATCGGCACTTCCTGAAGAAAATTCATTGAAAACGTCATCTTGGTTTACTACGACAACGTTGAGCGAGTCTTCTGAGTTGCGGTGAAGTTCGGCAATCCTTTCTGCCTGGTTGTTCCAATCGGCAATGGTGAAAATCACCATGTCGGGAGTCTCTATGGCGTGAAGATTTTGATTGGCGACTCTTCCTGCATAGGCAGGCGAAGGGAATGTGCCGGATTCGTCCCAAGCAGAATAATTGCGCGCTGTTGAAAAGGAATTTGTCCATACGATTCCGTCTCCGTCAACGGCGGTGTTTAGCTGTGTGATGTTGGAGATGTCGGTGACGTCCCAAACGTGGGTGTCGCTTGTCGCTCCTGCCAGTTTTACGCAGGTTTCACCTTTTTCTGTGCGGAAATCGAGTTTGCCGTTCCGCATTTTTATGTGTCGGGTGTAATTTACGGCAATGTAATTCAGGCGGGCGAGGTAAACCGTAGATGAGGCTTTATAAGTAACCCCGATTGTAAGTTTTTCCCCGTCGATTGAAAACCCTTTTTGCATGGTGCGGTCGGCTCCATGTATGTAATCGTTGTTTGCCGACACTTTGATATCGTCATTGGATGAGGATTCCAAACCTGTGCCATTGACAGAGAACAATACTTTAGACGGAGCTGTATAGGTTCTTGCGGTAAAAGAGCATTGAAGCCAGCCATTGTTGCCGGCATTGTCGGTTAACTCGAAATTGAAATTCTGAGATGTGTTATATCTGAAGTCTTCACCCAAAAGTATATGACCTGTTTCACCGGGACTTACAAGGTCTTGCTCATGGAACAGCCCTTCGGTGAAAGTGGTTGTGCATTTGTCTGATGCTGAAGCATAACCGGTGAGGGGTATTTCGATATTAGTTGTATCTTTGTCGCACAAATAATAGTATCCGACTGTTGAATAGGGGTTTATAGAGTGGATATATTGTTCTGAAGAGTTTGACCAAGTCACAGGACCTTGTGCATAAAACATCAATCCGCGAGAAGTGAGTGTAGAAGGAGTCATAGGCAGGTCGTCGATGTAATTGGCAGCTGTCAGCTGGTCCTTAATACGTGCGCCTCCATAACCGTAGATTCTGACTTTAGCCGGGTCGGAGAAACCCCATTTTTTCAAATCGGCGATTGTGATCAAGTGCATACCTGACTCAGAAACGCTTACTTTTACCCAATTGCCGTCGGCAAGGACAGAGTTTGGGGTATAAGTGCTTGTTGGCAATGCGAGTGCCACGGATGGGAGGCACAAGCCGAGAATGCATATCAACAACGCAAAAAACGTATGAGAATTATATGATTTCAAATTCATGTATTTGTTTGCTTCTTGTTTGTGAGACGGATATAGAACCGCTATGACAAATAACGTGAATTTGTGTTGTTTATTGTGAGGTGTGGCAAAGGCTATGTCAGGAATACCCCGGGAAGTAATTTTCAAAAGAAACGATCGGAGTGTATATGTTGCCGCACAGAGAAATTTTCTGTAATTTTGCATACCAATTATTGATACTTTATGAGTGTAATAGATATTATAATCGTTGTGGTCTTTGTCGGTGCCATAATTTATGGCCTGTATAAAGGGATAATTGCGCAACTTGGCTCTTTGGGAGGCATATTGCTGGGCATATTGGCATGTCGCTTGTGGGGCGATGATGTGGCCGACTTGATTGCCGGTATTCTTCCTGCTGCAACATCTGATGCGCAAACAGCTGCTTATGTAAATAGTATAATCGCCAATGTCCTGCTGTTTTTGGTGGTTTACCTGTTGGTGAAACTTCTTGCAGGCGCGATTAAAAAACTGACTCATGCTTTGGCACTTGGAATAATAGACCGGATTTTGGGCGCGATATTCGGGCTCTTCAAGTGGTTTTTGGTGTTCAGTATAATCTTGAATGTTTATAATGTGTTTTTCCCTGTCGGTGAAACGCTAAAGTCTTCGGAAATAGCCAACGGGCTTGCCGCTAAGACAATCATGGATTTGGCTCCAACATTGTTTGGCTCGATCGCGTCAATGTAGATGTTGCAACAAAATGATGCGTTTTGTGTTAATAACAATGGGTTGGAATAATTAAAAACAATGTAATCCGACAAACATTTTGCTATGGACGATAATCAGAAAAAAGATAATATAATAGATGATGTCACAACCGGAGAATATAAGTACGGCTTTGTGACTGATATAGATACAGAGATAATCCCAAAAGGAATAAACGAAGATGTGGTGCGCCTTATCTCAAAGAAGAAAAATGAGCCTGATTGGTTGCTCGATTTCCGCTTGAAAGCGTACAGACATTGGACTACATTGGAAATGCCCACATGGGCGCATTTGGAAATTCCTCCTATCGACTATCAGTCAATCAGCTATTATGCCGCACCGCGCAAAAAGGAGGGACCGAAGAGTCTTGACGAGGTTGATCCCGAGGTGCTTGATACATTCAATAAACTCGGCATCTCGCTTAATGAGCAAAAACTTTTGTCGGGGATGGCTGTAGATGCAGTTATGGACTCGGTATCGGTGAAAACCACCCATAAGGAGAAACTTGCCGAACTGGGGGTGATATTTTGCTCGTTTTCTGAAGCAGTGAGAGATTATCCCGATTTGGTGAAGCGTTATCTCGGCTCGGTGGTGTCATATAGAGACAATTTTTTTGCCGCTCTAAATTCGGCTGTGTTTTCCGACGGCTCTTTTGTATATATACCTAAAGGGGTAAGGTGCCCAATGGAACTGTCAACATATTTCCGCATTAACGCATCGGGAACCGGACAGTTTGAGCGCACGTTGATTGTCGCCGACGATGATGCCTACGTGAGTTACCTTGAAGGCTGTACAGCTCCGATGCGAGACGAAAATCAATTGCATGCGGCAATAGTAGAGATTGTTGTAGAGGATAGGGCTGAGGTCAAATACTCTACCGTGCAGAATTGGTATTCAGGAGACAAAGACGGCAATGGCGGTGTTTACAATTTTGTGACTAAACGTGGATTGTGTAGAGGAGATTATTCAAAATTGTCATGGACACAAGTCGAAACCGGCTCGGCTATCACCTGGAAGTATCCGAGTTGCATACTTGCCGGAGAGGGTTCGGTAGGAGAATTTTATTCGGTGGCAGTAACAAAAAATCATCAGCAAGCCGATACCGGAACAAAGATGATTCATGCCGGACGCAATACCCGCAGTACGATAGTTTCCAAAGGTATCTCGGCCGGATATAGCCAGAACTCATATCGTGGATTGGTGAAAGTCGCGCCTAATGCCGATGGTTGCCGAAACTATACCCAATGTGATAGTTTGTTGTTGAGCTCGCATTGTGGCGCTCATACC
>CAZBUT010000127.1:0-5387 GCA_964495165.1 uncultured Muribaculaceae bacterium
CTTTTCCTCCGTGCCCGGCATCTATGACCACGATAAATTCATTGGACCTCGCGACCAACGGCGATGCCATTAAGATTATCATGATAGATAGCAGGTATATGTGAAACTTATGTGCGGGCATATTAATATCTTAATTTATTGCAAATTTACGAAATAACGGCTGAATGAAGGAAAAGTGTAACAATTTTTACCATATATAATAATGTAAAGAGGAATTTTTGAACAATAAATTGTCGGTAATGATGAATAAAGATGCTAAATTTGCCGTTATGTAATGTGAAGATATTGTAGTGATATGAGAAAATTATTGATATGCCTTATAGTGGCGGCAAGTGTGGTTTCATGTGGAGATAATCTTGCCGAACGGAAAAAAATAGAGCGATTGGATATTGCCATGTCTTTGTATGCCGATATGTCTCGGAACGAACGTGATTCGCTGGTAAATGTCTGTGGCGATGCAATAGATGCATGGTTTGCAATAATGGGTCGAAGTGATGTTAATGACAGCGTATTGGATGCGTATTCCGACTCTCGGGTTGTGACTTTGTTTACGTTTGATGTCAACGCTCGATTTCTTGCGATGGATTCTGTCGAATGTATTTTAGCTTTGCTTGAAAAGTCGATACGCGATAGGCTGGAAGATAGGCGATTGGGACGGCTGTTTTCGGTGGTATCACCATATAATCAGTCGATATTCACAATTGATTCGATAATGTTTATCGGATTGAATCATTACTTAGGGAGTGATTACGCCGGATATGATTATTTTGAAACATACCAGCGGGCGACAAAAACGGCAAAACATTTGCCTTATGACGTGGCTGAAGCATTTTTGGCGCAAAATTATCCTTATAAGCCCGATGATGACGCAACTGTTTTGACAGAAATGTTATACCATGGAGCAGTATTATATGCGGTGATGAATTTAGTGCCTGATGCCGATTTGCAAGAAGCTTTGGGGTATGACACTTGCCAAATGGAATGGGTGGAAGAAAATGAGTCGGAGATGTGGAATGCGTTGATTTCGCGAGGATTGTTGTATTCGACATCTCAAGCTGATGCCGATAGGCTCATGCGCCCGTCGCCGGCAACCACGATTTTACATCAAGATTGTCCCGGGCGTGCAGGACGATATATTGGTTATCGTATTGTGTGTTCGTATATGAGTAATTTTGAACGGGCAAGTTTAGATGAATTGCTTAAGCCGTCGTTTTATAGTTCGCCACAATCTTTGGTCGATGCAAAATATTTAGCGCGATAACAAAATTTTTCAGTTGAAAAAATGAACAAGCGATGCCGGGAGGACGACATCGCTTGTTTTTGTTTATGGGGTATGTGATGTGGCTTATTTTACAACCACTTTTTTGTTGCCTATTATGTAGAATCCTTTGTCGAGGATTTTAACGGCATCGGCGGGATATACGTTCTCAAGAACTTTAACGCCTGTGATTGTGTAAACGTCGACTGTCTGATTCTTAGCCGGAGCAACTTCAACATCATCTATGCCTGTTTGGGCTTTAGACGTGAATGTACAAAGGATTGGAGTGTTTTCCCATACGACATCAATTTTCATGTTGACCTCGCCATCTGAAGCAATTGTTCCATTTAGTGTAACATCTGCAACGATGTCCATTTCCAATTGCATATCGTCAACGTAACCGTTGTAAGTTTTTGTTCCATCGGTATTTGTTGTGAATGTAGCTCCTTTTATTTCAATATTTCCTAATGGCATTACTGAACCCATTATTTCCATTTCAAAATTAGGAAGCAAGAAATCACAAGTTCCATTGTCGTATTCTGTTATTGTGATAGTTTCCGATTTGTTTTCTGTAAGGATTGTGTAGGTACCATCTCCATTGTCGCCTTTGACATTTAGATATCCGCTATAGTCGGTTGATTTTCCTGTTATCGATTTTTCGTATTGTAGTACGTACGAATGTGATTTTTCTCCGTCAAGGTCGGCATCGACATTGCTGACTGTTATAGTTACAGTGGCGGCAACCTCATCTATTGAAATAGATTTTACGGCAGAGCGTCCCATGACAGTCGCTTCAATAGCGCTTTCTGCCGGTAGTTCTGCCCCGGACATTATGTAGCTGTATGTGTCTGAACTAAACCCTTCTACAGCAACTCCGTTGATTGCTAATGATTGAAGACGTGAATAATAGACTAATTTAACATCGTCAACAGTTAATTTGTTGTTTTGTCCGATTGCAGATGCTCCGGCAAAATAATCATTGGCAGCAATGATTACGTTTAGTTTTGCCGGGGTGGAGGTCGATGTATAAGTCAATGGTTGAACAAATTGAGTCCATTCAGAAGCATCTCCTTCTATTGAGTAATTAAGACTTGCGATTAATTCGGCATCATCTGTCTTGCTTACGGTGCCACCTAAATCAGTCGTTATGCCTAAAATATTACGTTCCCGATCGGTCATTGATACTTTTTTCGGAGAACCAAATGATATGATATTTCCAGGAACATCGGCTTGTGTCCATGTCCCTTTCCATAAATAGGCTAATACTGTCGCCGGCTCATTTGCGTCTGTGGTTGCCAAGCTATTTGATGCAGTACCGTGAGAACGTTTATAGTAAAAAGAGAGTGCGTCGGGAGTATGGGTGAATTCGATCCCCCCAAAAGTTCCGCCATCGTTTTTTGATCCCAAAACTGAAGTAGACCATGTTGTGCCTAATGTGATATAGCCGGGTACTGTTTGTGATGGCAGTGTACTATTTGCGGAATTTACCAATTCAACTGCATTGGTTGAATTATTATAGCCGGCAACTTGGTTCGCAACAGATGTCTTTCCTGTGCCATTGATACCTATAACGTGGGAAATAGTCCAGTTTTGGGGTTGTGTGCCAATGCTTTTTGTGTTGTTATTGCTTGTCCAGGGGACGCAGTCTTCCCATGTCGAGTCAAAACCTCCGTTGGTAAGTTGCTGGGCTGTGGCTGTCGTGCCCATTGCAAGGGCGATAGCCATGCCGAAAAAGTTAAGTTTCTTCATAATTTACTCTATTTAGTTGCTATATTGTTTTAAACAAAAATCATGACAAAGTTACGAAAAAATATGTTTTATAACATGTAAAATTGTGCAATTGTCACAATTTTTCTCACTTTATTACTATAAAATGAGATATGTGTTATGCGTGAGATAAAAGCTGTTTGAAGAATAAATATTGTGAAAAACGATAAATTTTGTGCGCAATCCTTGTTTTTTTAGATTTTTACTATTATTTTTGCTCTTGTAAACCATTAAAATATATAATTCATTCATCAAAACATTACAGCCTATAGCACACCACTACTCTAATTTTTAAAACAGAATAGTAATGCAAGCACTGATAAAGCTTACCGATGATCAATTGGTGGCAGATTATGTTAAGGGTAATAATGTAGCGTTTGATGTGTTGCTTAAGCGTCATCAATCGCGTGTATTTTCCTATATATTACATATTGTCAAAAATAAGGATCTCGCAGAGGATATATTTCAAGAAACCTTTGTGAAAGCCATTATGACTATAAAGCAAAACAGATATACTGAGACCGGTAAGTTTTCGGCATGGATATCGCGTATTGCTCATAATCTCATTATTGATTATTATCGTCAGGAGAAATCGGAAAATACGGTCTCGACCGATGAAGATGAGACTGATTTGCTTAATCGCCGGGATTTGTGTGATGAAAATGTCGAGCATCATTTGGTGACAAACCAGATACATAAAGATGTGCGACGCATCATCATGGCGCTTCCCGAGAGCCAGCGTGAGGTGTTGCTTATGCGCTATTATCGCAATATGAGTTTTAAAGAGATTGCCGATGCTACTAATGTGAGTATCAATACGGCTCTCGGGCGCATGAGGTATGCGATATTAAACATGCGTCGTATTGCCGATGAACATAACATCGTGCTGACCTTGTAATGACATATGAAGTATGGCTGATGATGAAAAGTTAAAATGGATCTCCTATATTAAAATAGTCGGAATAATTTTAGTTGTAATATATCATTCATTTCATGAATATCCCGACGGTATTAATGGAAACTCATTGTTATTGAATAATATGATGGCATCTTTCAGAATGCCATTATTTGTTTTTGCTTCAGGTGTGGTTTTGTCCTATGGCTGTGCCAGGAAAAAGAGTATGTTGGGATATGGGCGGTTTTGCTGGTATAAGTTTCAACGGTTAATGATACCTTATTTTGTTCTATTGATATTGGTGTTCCCAATAAGATCAATAATGAGCAATATGGCTGATGATGCCGTTGAAATGAATATAAATTCCTTGGTTAATTCCCTGGTTTACACTGAGTCTCTTACTATTTTATTTTTTTGGTTTTTGCCAATGAGCTATATATGCCAGCTTATTGGATATGCCGGTTATTGTATAAGAGGTATTAATATTTACGTCTATTATGTAGTTATATCAGTATTGTCTCTTGGCTTATATTTTAGTGAATTTTTGTCGAATGTTTCTTTCTTTTCATTGAAATCGGTTGGTGAATACCTAATCTTTTTTGTACTTGGAATGGTGTGTGGAATCAATGCAAAGAAATTTATTTCTTTAATAAAATGGGACTCTGTATTAGTTTTTATGATATTCGCTATTCTGTGGTATATTACTTATTGTTGGCATGAAAGATCGGTTGTAAATTATGTTTGCTCGTTATCAGGAATTTGCATGATGATATCGTTTGTGAATGTTTTGGTGAAATATAATGTAAAAGTTTTAGATCATCTTGAAGGAGCAACATATATGATTTTTTTATTGTCGTGGTTTTGTAACGTGGGATCGCAACAAGTATTACATTATTTTACTGATTTCCCATGGTGGATATATACAATTACATCAATATTTACAGCAATTTATATTCCATGGCTTGTGTATAAATCCTTGTTGAAATATAGTGGAAGGTCTCGCGTATGTGCTGTAACATCATATTTATTAGGGCATAATTTCAAAAAATAAGAGTCAGTCTAACTGGGATGAAGACCGACTCTTATTTTTAAGGTATATTATCTTGGTTTATTTTGTGAGGGGGGAGTAGTCGCGTGAGTATCTAAGCATTTGGTCAACGTATCCTTCTCCATAGGTGATTGTTACATCGGTGATTTCTCCGTTGGCATCAAAAACAGGAGTGTATATAGGATTGACAAAACCTTTGTAGGGGGCGATATCAAGATGTGAATAGCGTTCAAGAACTTCGGCGTGTAGTTTCGGGTCGACTTTCACTGCATATTTTTCTACAAGGTTACGTCCCGCTTCATAGTCGCCTTCGCTTTTGATGCGTTGTATTTCGTGCAATAGTTCGCCAAATAGACCACGCAACTTTTCATAATCATTGATGCGTATGAAAGTTTTACCGTTGATAGTGTCAAGAGCGA
>CAZBUT010000128.1:0-5364 GCA_964495165.1 uncultured Muribaculaceae bacterium
AAAGGCATCCAAAAGATGCCGATTTCTGCGATTTAGCGTATTTCATAGTATCTTGTTTCACATAATACCTTATTATCGAATATATCATCTCTTGCAACGGAGATAATTCTTTGCTTGGATTTTTTCCAAGTATAAGTTCTCCTGTTAAAGCACTTGCTATTGCAACTCTTTCGTCTATAGGCAGTGAATTAATGGTATTAATCACATGAGGTGTAATGAGGATAGATTTCATATTGATATGTTTAATGAGTTTTCTTATGCAAAACTACAAATGTCATTGGGCAACATCACCATCCCAAAATTGTTAAATTTCAATAAACAACATTCATTGTCAGGTTTTCAAAAATCTATAGTTTTGACCTTATTACATATATTATAATCAGGAAATACTGTTTTATATTGATTTATGAAAGAAGTTAAACCTATAAAATAATTTGGCAATTAATTGCCTGTTTATTATTTTTGAACTGTTATTAGTGATAAACACCGATAGCCTTAGCATTAAATCTTTTAACACATGAATGATATTACACATCTTTTTAACTCTCTCCTTAAGCAATACGACAGCATTGATATAGCTAATGCCGAATTCAAAAAAATGCTTCATGAAGATGAAGCGTTACAAGAGGAATACAGCGAATGGTGTCATGCTGTCGGTAGCAGTGAGAAAAAAGGGTTCTTGGATTATTGTGAGGAATATTTGAACTCTCAAAATTCAATTTGGGACTCATTAAATGACTTTGATGAATAAATTATTTATTAAATGCAATCGATAAAAACTTGTTGCCTGCCGGCCGAATGGGAATCAACCGGAGCGATTCTCTTGTCTTGGCCCCATATAAACACTGATTGGAGTTACATGCTTGACGAAGTAACCGAATGTTTCATCAACATCGTAACCGAAATAATAAAAGAGGAACATGCTATAATAGTTGCGCCCGACATAGAAATTCCCCAAAAGCAATTAAGCCACCTCGATTGTTCAAAAATAAAATTTATCGAATGCCCCACCGATGACACTTGGGCTCGGGATTTCGGTCCAATAACAACAATTGAAGACGGAGTATTCACAATACACGATTTTCAGTTCAATGGATGGGGACTAAAATTCAAATCATGCAATGATAATTTAATTACTCGTTCAATTATAAATAACGAGACGCTTATCGGCGCATACAAAAACAATCTAGGCTTCACACTTGAAGGCGGTTCGATTGAAAGTGACGGAAAAGGTGTTTTACTCACTACTTCTGAATGTTTGCTATCTCCTAATCGCAATGGAGATCTTGATAAAGCCGAAATAGAAGAATTTTTATCTACCGAATTGGGGATAAAAAAAGTTTTATGGCTTGATCATGGCTATCTCGCAGGTGACGATACCGACAGCCATATCGACACACTTGCGCGCATAGCCCCCAATAATACGATTGTGTATGTAGGCTGTCCGACTCCCGAAGATGAGCATTTTGATGAGATGAAAGCAATGAAACAACAGCTTGAGAGTTTCACTACGCTCGACAACAAGCCCTACAATCTGATAGAACTTCCATTCCCCGACGCGATTTATGATACGGACGGAGAGCGATTGCCGGCTACATATGCCAATTTCCTAATTTTAGGAAAAAGCGTACTTATGCCGTCATATAATCAACCCGAAAAGGATATACTCGCAGCCAAACAATTACAAAAAGCATTTCCGACATACAAAATCACAGCAATTAACTGCCGCGCATTAATTAAACAGCATGGCTCTCTGCATTGTGTGACCATGCAATTACCTCAAGAAATATTGTCATTATGAACAAAATACTGAAAGTTGGCATAATCCAGCAACAAAACTCCGCATCTATTGAAGACAACCGCAATCGCATCGCAGAGAAGATACGTCAATTAGCGGCAAAAGGTGCGCAACTCATCGTAAATCAAGAACTACACGACTCGTTGTATTTCTGTCAAACAGAGTCAACAGATGAATGCAACCTTGCAACACCTATTCCATCTCATGTCACAGATTTTTATGCTAATCTTGCAAAAGAATGCCGAGTGGTTATTGTGACATCGCTATTTGAACGACGAGCACCGGGGCTTTACCATAATACCGCCGTTGTATTTGAAAATGACGGAACCATAGCCGGTAAATACCGCAAGATGCATATACCCGACGACCCTGCTTATTATGAGAAATTTTATTTCACCCCCGGTGATATAGGTTTTGAGCCTATTGACACTTCAGTAGGTCGCCTCGGCGTTTTGGTGTGTTGGGATCAATGGTATCCTGAAGCAGCTCGCATCATGACCTTGCGGGGTGCTGAAATATTGATCTACCCGACTGCTATTGGCTGGGAAAGCAGTGATACTCCAGACGAACAAGCTCGTCAAAGAGAAGCATGGATCACCATACAGCGAGCACATGCCGTTGCAAATGGATTGCCTGTTGTGTCTGTTAATCGCGTAGGGCACGAACCTGACCCCTCAGGCGCGACTCACGGTATACAATTCTGGGGTAGCAGCTTCGTTGCCGGTCCGCAAGGAGAATTCTTGTACCAAGCTCCAACCGATTCTGAGACTGAAAAAATAATTGAAATAGACATGCTACGTTCCGAGCATGTACGCCGCTGGTGGCCATTCTTGCGTGACCGTCGTATTGATGCCTATGACAATATTATTCGTCGATATGCCGACTAAACAACATGATTGAAGCGATAGAAGATATTGATTGGGATTGGATTGAGAACAATCGCGATTGCGACACTATCAAACTAAGGCTTAATGCCCACAAAAGAGAACGAAGCATGACCGATTTTGCTATTCTCCAGATTGAGTGCCGTCGTAAAGCCGCTAAAAAATTACCTATAACATTAAAGCACAAAAAGTTTTTATTTCCTACTGCCCTATCAGCTGAGCAATGTACCTCCGACCGACTTGCAGCATATCACTCGTCACTTGTTCCTTTGGGAGCTAAAATACTTGACATGACCTCGGGCTTGGGTATCGATGTATTTCATTTCGCAAGCAGAGCCGATAAGATTACAGCTATAGATATTAATCCAGATATTGCCAAAATACTACAGCAAAATTCACAAACTCTCGGCATCAACAATATTACCGCTGTAAATGCTGATAGTTGTGATTTTATCCAAAGCACGTCAAACCATTACGATGTGATTTTTATCGACCCGGCAAGACGTGGCAATAATGGTCGACGATTGTTTGCTTTAAGCGATTGCGAGCCCAATGTAACAGCGATACTGCCAAGCATCAAAGCTAAATGCGACAAACTAATTGTAAAAGCATCACCAATGCTTGACATTACACAAATATTGCGCGAATTACCCAATGCTACCGATATATATGCCATAGGTACAGTGCAGGAGTGTAAAGAATTGGTTATTGTATCTGATTTTAAAAGCGATTCCAAATGCATAAACATACATGCAGTTACATTAACAAATGCACAAGAGATTGATCTATCCTACAATATTCTATCTGAAGAAAATGCATCGGTTCGTTATAGTTTTCCACGGGTTGAAGAATATATCTATGAACCTTATCCGGCTGTAATGAAAGCTGCTCCATTTAAATATCTCTCGCAAAAATACGAAGTTGATAAATTACACATAAATACCCATTTATATACTTCAAAAAAACGTGTCATTGATTTTCCCGGTGATATTTTCAAGATTGAATGCATTATTCCATTTTCGTCTAAAGAAATTAAACATTTTGCAAAACAATATCCTCAAATAAACATTGCAGTGCGCAATTTTTTCATGTCGGCTGATGAGTTGCGCAAGAAACTTAAAGTTAAAGATGGAGGAGACAAAAAAGCCATCGGTTGTACAACTACCGACGGCTCAAAAATCATTCTAATCGCATCACGCGTACACAAGCATGATATTATTTCTCAAACATTCGCGCCATAGAGCGTTTATCTTCTCGCTCTTTGATTGATTGTCGTTTATCATACTCTTTCTTTCCCCGACCTATTCCAATCACCAACTTTGCCAATCCTCTATCGTTTATAAACAATCGTAACGGGATTATAGAGAAGCCTGTTTCCTTTCCGCTTTTCTCTATCTTCGCAATTTCCTTTTTATTTAAAAGCAATTTGCGGTCTCGGCGTGATTCATGATTGTTGTATGTACCATAAAAATATTCTGAGATATACATGTTTTTAACCCAAACCTCTCCGTTATTGACATAACAAAATGTATCGGTCAAACCGGCTTTACCAAGTCTGATTGATTTTATCTCAGTGCCGGTCAGCACAATTCCGGCAGTATAAGTGTCTGTTATATTGTAGTCAAACGTTGCTCGTTTGTTTTTTATGTTTATTTCCTTGAAATGCATAGTTATATCAGGGTAAAATCAAATTAAACAATCCTTCCAGCAAATATGGCGGAACTATTATAGCTCCAATAGACAATAACATGAATTGTCCCAATTTGTTTTTATTTACCGCCATATATTTTGTCCCTTTCCAAATTACAATTGCAACAAATATCGGCAGGAATTGTATGAGAGATATTTCTACCGGAATACAATTGGATATAATTTTTATAATAGCAAGAATTGCGATATTGTATGTAATAAAAGTTGTATTTCGTTTCTCATTTAGTTCTCCGTCTATAAATTTAGACAAAAACATCGAGAATAAAAATATTGCAATAAAATAAGTAATGAAATATTGAACAAACGTGATTATCGCTTTTTGAATAAGAACCGACAATTCAACTTCATTATAAAAATATGTAACAAATGCTGATATAGCCGACCCGCCCAACAATGGATACAATCCCTCTGTAGCCAAGCGCTTTGCATCGGCTCCTTCATGAGATATATCTTCCCAACCGGGTGTCGGAGATATTATGAGTTGAAACAAATATTTAAGGAAGCTAAGCATCTATTATAGTATTTTGGTTGACAAAGTTAATAATAATCGTCGGTATTTCGAGGAAAAGAGTTAAATTTGTGGTCAATTTAAGAACGAACAAAACATTTTATTGAATATGTTAAAGACTATCCTTTCAATATCAGGCCGTCCGGGTCTGTTTAAATTAGTGAACCAAGGCAAAAACATGCTCATTGTAGAATCTCTTCTTACAGGCAAACGCGTGCCGGCTTATGCCCATGATAAAGTTATTTCTCTCGGTGATATTGCTATATATACAACTGAAGAAGACGTTCCATTATCTGATGTTTTTGAATCTATAAAAGAAAAAAATGAAGGTAAGCAAGTTGACGTCAAAGGCTTAGGAAGCGACAAGGATATTCGCGCCTATTTTGCCACTATTCTCCCTGACTTTGACGATGACCGTGTTTACACCAACGACATAAAGAAAGTATTCAGTTGGTATAATCAAC
>CAZBUT010000129.1:0-5294 GCA_964495165.1 uncultured Muribaculaceae bacterium
GCAGGCGTTGGTGCAGTGGATTTGCGTGATTGCCTGTTATTGCAGCTAAAACGTAAGAAAACATCAGAAAATGTGAAATTGGCAATTGAAATCATCTCTGATTATTTTGATCTGTTCTCCAAAATGCACTATGACAAGTTGTGTTCATTGCTGAATATCGGCCAGCAGCAACTTAAAGAGGCGATAGAGGAGATACGCACCCTGAACCCAAAACCGGGAAGTTCAATCTCTGAAAGCTTAGCCGACGAACGCGCAAGGCACATTATACCTGATTTCAGCGTAGATGTCGATGGTGGAAATATCACGTTGACGCTATTGAATAATATACCCGATCTTCAAATCGAATCAACTTTTGCCGAAGATAGTGAGGTGACGATTTCTTCTCGTCAATACGATGCAATGGCATTCATCAAGCAGAAGCGAGATGAAGCCAAAGGATTCATGCAAGTGCTTAAAATGCGTCAAGAAACGTTGTATCGCGTGATGTCGGCAATAATAAAGATTCAACGTGAATTTTTCCTGACAGAAGATGAAAGCCTGATACGCCCGATGATACTCAAAGATGTTAAGGCCTTGACCGGATATGATATGTCGGTTATTTCCCGGGCGGTAACAGGCAAGTATGTGACGACTGCAAGAGGTGTGTATCCATTAAAACTATTTTTCAATGAACGGCCCAAAGACGATGACGATACCTCTTTTCATGAAATTCAGGCTGTGCTAAAAGAAATTATAGATGCCGAGGATAAAAATAAACCGCTTAGCGATAAAGCTATAACCGAAGCATTGACAAAGCGTGGGTATGATATTGCCCGACGTACGGTTGCCAAATATCGGGAGCGTATGGGTTTTCCTGTTGCGCGCTTGAGAAAAACTATTTAGAAAACAAATTTAATGAATATATGAAACCAATTGTAAGTATAATAATGGGAAGTACATCAGATCTTCCTATACTTGAAAAAGCGGCGTCTTTCCTTGATAAAATGGAAGTGCCTTTTGAGATGAATGCATTGTCGGCGCATCGTACACCGGCACAAGTCGAGGATTTTGCACGTAATGCCAAGTCTCGTGGTATAAAGGTGATTATTGCCGCAGCGGGAATGGCAGCTGCACTTCCGGGCGTGATAGCGGCAATGACTCCTCTGCCTGTAATAGGTATTCCAATTAATTCAACTCTTGACGGACAAGATGCGTTGCTTTCTATCGTGCAGATGCCTCCGGGTATATCGGTGGCGACTGTAGGTATAAATGCCGGTCTCAATGCCGCTGTTATGGCGGTTCAGATGCTTGCTTTGAGTGATGAAGAACTCGCATCTCGTTTTGATAGCTATAGAGAGCAATTGCAAGACAAGATTGTTAAGGCCAACGCTGATTTAAAAGAGGTGAAATATAGATTTAAAACAAATTAAAAAATGGGCGTGTTTGATTATCGCAGACGCATTTCTCATGCAGTGAACATTGGCGGCACTCCTTTGGGGAGCTCTTATCCGGTGAGATTGCAATCGATGACATCAACCTCTACAATGGATACAGATGCCTCTGTTGCTCAATGTAAACGTATCGCAGAGGCCGGAGCCGATTATGTGAGGTTGACAGCTCAAGGGGTGCGTGAGGCAGAAAATATTGGTCTTATTGGAAAAAATTTGCTTGCCGAAGGTGTAAATGTGCCATTGGTTGCCGATATTCATTTCAATCCCAATGCAGCAACAGCCGCTGCAAAAGTAGTACAGAAAGTGCGTATAAATCCGGGTAATTTTGTTGATCCGGGACGTACTTTCAAACAACTTTCATATACCGATGAAGAGTATGCGTCGGAGATAAAAAAAATAGAAACTGCGCTTGTGCCGTTTTTGAATCTATGCCGTGAGCATGGAACGGCAATACGCATCGGAGTAAACCATGGCTCGCTGAGCGATCGTATAATGAGCCGGTATGGAGATACTCCGGCAGGTATGGTGGAATCGGCAATGGAATTCCTGCGCGTGTGTGTCGCATGTGATTTTACCGATGTGGTAATATCCATTAAAGCGTCAAACACAGTTATAATGGTTGAGACTGTCCGCCGGTTGGTGAAGGCTATGGAGGCAGAAGGAATGGATTTTCCGTTGCATCTGGGGGTGACTGAAGCCGGTGACGGAGAGGATGGACGCGTGAAATCGGCGGTAGGCATTGGTACATTGTTGAGCGAGGGAATTGGTGATACAATAAGGGTGTCGCTGAGTGAAGACCCTGAAAAGGAAATTCCTGTGGCTCGCGCATTGGTTTCATATATAGGAAAACGTGAGAATGCTCCGGCAATTGCAGGAGAATACGCGCCGCAATATGATTATTGCGCTCCCTTGCGTCGTAAAACATTGGCAATAGATAATATTGGAGGTGAAAATCAGCCAATAGTAGTTGCCGACGGCGATTGCCCTGAATTAAAATCAGATTTACAGGCCGACTATTACAACGCGCAAGATCTTGTGACAAATGGCAGGTTTGTGGAAATAGATGCGTCAATTCCCGTCGAGGTGGCAACCAGAAACCTTCTCCCTGATCAAGTGATTGTGCTGTATAGCAATCATGTGAATTTGACAGGTGAAATGCAGGCATGGCTACATGCTGCAATGACGCTGGGCGTGGATAACCCGGTAGTGGTACGAGTCGATTATGGGAATGCCTCTTATGAAGATGTGGCTATAATGGCTTCTGCCGATTTAGGAACAATGTTGCTAAACGGATTCAGAGATGGTGTGTGGATTCGTTCGGAGAATTTATCAACCGAAGATGTTGTAAGACTTTCATTTGGAATTTTGCAAGCTGCACGATTACGCATCACCCGTACTGAATATATTTCATGCCCGAGTTGCGGGCGCACGTTATTTGACTTGCAGTCGGTGCTCAAAGAAGTAAAGGCTGCTACTTCTCATCTCAAAGGACTTAAAATCGGAGTTATGGGGTGTATAGTTAACGGCCCTGGAGAAATGGCCGATGCCGATTATGGATATGTCGGTGCGGCAGTCGGAAAGGTGAGCCTGTATAAAGGGAAAAATTGTGTTATGAAAAATATCCCTGCCGATGAAGCTATCGATTATCTTATTGACTTGATAAAAACGTCGGGCGACTGGACGGAATCGCAACGCTGATGAGAAAAGGAGATACTATATCATATTATACACTGCCCAATGGACTTAAGGTTGTACATAGGTATTGCCATTCATCGGTCGAATATTGCGGGGTGGCAGTTAATGTCGGTAGCCGGGACGAGTCTATAGAGCAATATGGGCTTGCTCATTTTGTAGAACATACGATTTTTAAAGGTACACAACATCGTCGTTCGTGGCATATCATAAATCGTATGGAGGCAGTAGGTGGTGAACTCAATGCCTATACAACAAAAGAAGAAACGGTATTATATTCGATATTCCCTTATGGAAATATCAACCGAGCGGTAGAGCTGATCTCTGACTTGGTCTCATCATCACAATTTCCCGACTCTGAACTTGATAAGGAACGGGAAGTCGTTGCCGACGAGATAAATTCATATCTTGATGCGCCGGCTGAAGCTGTGTATGACGATTTTGAAGATTTGATATTTGCCGGCTCTCAGCTCGGACATAATATTCTGGGTACAGTTGAATCGGTAAATGGTTTGACCTCAGACGCGTGTAAAAAATATCTGTCTAAATATTATACGGCACCCAATATGGTGTTTTTTTATATGGGAAAGACATCTTTCGATAGGGTGTTTAAGATCGTCGAAAAATATTTAAGTGTGTTGTCGGCGCAACAAACCGACAATAACCGCGTGCAACCACCGGAGTTAAAAAAAACGTTTGATGTGCAACGCAAAGTGGATAGTCATCAGGCACATACAATAATCGGAGCGCGTCTTCCGAGTATATATTCGCCGATGCGTTATCCTATTTCGTTATTGACAAATATACTTGGTGGACCCGGAATGAACTCGTTACTAAATATTTCTTTGCGGGAAAAACGAGGCTTGGTATATACTGTTGAGGCTTCTACGGCAATGTTTACCGATGCCGGTGCTATGATGATATATTTTGGTTGCGATCCCCAGGATATTGGACGGTGTCGTCGTTTGGTGGCGCAGACTATAGAGACTCTGTCGACCGAACCGCTCTCTGAAAAGAGGCTTGATGCATACAAGAAACAATATCTTGGTCAGTTGGCTGTTGCGTCGGACAATCGTGATCAAACAGCAATAGCAACAGGTCGCTCATTATTATATTTCAATAAAGTATCGTCGGCCGATGAAATCAGACAGAATATAATGTCGGTTACGGCTGAAGATATTCGCACTGCTGCCGGATATATATCAGCTCAAAACACATCGATATTGACGTTTGGTTGAAAATAATGTGTTATGCTTTGCGCGTAATGCACTAAATTTTATTATCTTCGCGACTATATTTTTTTGAATAAAAATGAAAATAGGAGACATAGATTTGGGTAATAGACCGGTAATGCTCGCTCCGATGGAGGACGTTACCGACCACTCTTTTCGACTTATATGCAAGGAGCAAGGAGCTGATATGGTTTATACCGAATTTGTGTCGGCCGATGCTTTGATACGCAACATAAGTGCTACGACCCGCAAATTGCATATAGATCCTAATGAACGTCCGACAGCGATACAGATTTACGGGCGTGAAGTAGAGCCAATGGTTGAAGCCGCCAAAATAGTTGAGGCTGCCAATCCCGATATTTTAGATATAAATTTCGGGTGTCCGGTGAAGAAGGTCGCAGGTAAAGGCGCAGGAGCAGGAATGTTGCGAGATATTCCCAAAATGCTTGAAATAACACGGGCGATTGTTGATGCGGTAAAATTGCCGGTGACGGTTAAAACACGTCTCGGTTGGGATCATGAGAGCAAGATTATTGTGACGCTTGCCGAGCAATTGCAAGATTGCGGCATAAAGGCACTCACGGTGCATGGTCGCACTCGTTCGCAAATGTACACCGGGGAGGCCGATTGGGAGATGATTGCCAAAATCAAAGAAAATCCTCGATTTAATATACCGCTGATTGGGAATGGCGACATCACAACGCCCGAAAAGTTATGTGAGGCTTTTGAAAAGTATGGCGTTGACGGGGTCATGGTGGGTAGAGCATCGATAGGAGCGCCGTGGATTTTTCATGATATGAAACAAATGTTGCTCACAGGCAAACGAGGAGAAGAATTGCCATTGTCAGAGAAATTCAGAATTTTGCGGCGACAGATTACCGAAAGTATTGACCGCATAGATGAATACCGTGGTATCTTGCATATTAGGCGACACCTTGCC
>CAZBUT010000130.1:0-5276 GCA_964495165.1 uncultured Muribaculaceae bacterium
GCCAAGTATCCATGCACTGCCAATACCGCCGAGAATACCTATAAGCAACCAAGGCAAACGCGCCTTTGTCTGTTGAAACACCGTATCATCGGTTTCCACATCGGTAGAAAGACCTGATGCCAATTGATAGTCACGTTCTTGCGACTCACGCACCTGATCCATAACGTCATCGACTGTGATGCGCCCCACAAGCCTGCCAATGGAGTCGATTACAGGCATTGCTACAAGATTGTATTTTTCAAAGTCGAGAGCAACCTCATCTATAGGCGTATCGGTTTTGACCGACACAGGGTCACTCTGCATCACATGCTTTATTTTTGACACCGACGGGTGGGTTATCATTTTCTTTAACGGGAACACGCCTTTCAACCGATAATCATTGTCTACAACATAGACATTGTAAATTTCGTCCATATCCTCGGCCTGCACACGCATCTGCTTAACGCATTCGGGCATACTCCAATTCTCGTTAACGACAATCATTTCAGTACCCATAAGACCGCCGGCAGTATCCTCGTCATACTTCAACAGGTCTATAATATCGCCGGCCTGCTCGACATCGTCGATATGCGCAAGAATCTCATCACGCTCTTCCTCGTCGAGTTCTTGAAGAATGTCGGCAGCATCGTCGGTATCGAGGTGGTCGATTTGCTTGGCAATATCCTCAACCGGCATATCGCTCAACAATTCCTTACGGTCGTCTTCGTCAAGCTCTATCAACACATCGGCAGCCTGCTCGTCGTCAAGCAAGGCATACAGGTACTCACCCGCTTCGACATCAAGATCTTCATACAACTCCGCAATATCGGCGGGGTGCAATCCGGCAAGCTCCCTGCGGGCGGCTTCATCATCTCGACGCGCGATTATATCGCGAATCATTTCAAGATATTCGGGTGTATATTCTTTCATAACGATTAAACGTTAATTGCGTAAATTTGACATCATATTGGTTAACTCGATAAACTGCGCAACGCTCAACTGTTCAGGCCGTAACGCAAACACAGGAGCATCGGGAAAAGCCGCCCCGGGAGGCAACAACGATTTCAGCGAGTTGCGCAATGTTTTGCGACGTTGACCAAACGATGTTTTAACTACAGTCTTAAACAGCCGTTCATCACAACCTAAATCTGTCACATTGTTACGGCGCAACTTGACAATCCCCGATTTAACCTTAGGCGGCGGATTAAACACATGTTCGCTCACAGTGAACAGATACTCCACATCATACCAAGCCTGCAACAGCACGCTTAATATCCCGCGAGTCTTAGTCCCTGCCGGAGCCGCAAGACGTTCGGCGACCTCCTTTTGCAACATACCCGAGCAGCACACCACCGAGTCTTTATAATCAAGCACCTTAAAAAATATCTGCGACGATATATTATAAGGATAATTGCCTATCACACAAAACCTTTCGGCAGCAACGATTGAGTCTAAATCCATTTTCAGGAAATCCTCGGCAAGCACCCGCCCTTGAAGTTCGGGAAAGTAGCGATTAAGATACTCCACGCTTTCATCATCGATTTCAACAACCTTCACATTATGCCCTTTGTCAACCAAAAAACGGGTAAGAACCCCCATTCCGGGGCCCACCTCTATCACAGGCAGACCTTTGTATTCATCGAGCGTATCGGCTATGCGTTGAGCGACACTCAAATCTGTTAGAAAATGCTGGCCGAGAGCCTTTTTAGGTTTGACTTGCTGCATAAAACACTATTTCTTGAAATCGTTTACAATATATTATCAAGGGACGACACTTAAAGACTCCCATTAAGGCGATGATGCACGGCATCTGCCACCACCGATTAAAATAAGAAATACAAAGTTAGTGTTTTTCTTTTTTTCAGCCAAAAACGCCACAAAAAAGATTATTATGCACCTGATTTTTGCTGAATAAATAATTATATCGTAACTTTGTGGCGCAAAAATACTCAGTGGAAAAATTTGGCTGCTTGCAACCACTCAAAAAAAATGCTAAAACCGCACAGATCCCCTATAAATGTCTTATGGCTTTAGTTTTTTTTCAATTCAAAATTCCATTGAGTTGGACATGACAATAACAATAAAAAAAAGCATAGACATGAACAATCAAAATTATCTTTTAAGCCAGAAGAATTATCTGTTTACTTCTGAATCGGTATCGGAAGGGCATCCCGATAAAGTGGCCGACCAAATATCAGATGCTATCCTTGACGAATTTCTCGCACATGACCCGCACTCAAAGGTAGCATGTGAAACACTTGTCACTACCGGACAGGTCGTCGTAGCCGGTGAAGTAAAGAGCAACGCATATATCGATTTGATGGACGTGACCCGCCGTGTCATCAACGGCATCGGTTACAACAAAAGCGAATATAAGTTTGACGCAGAAGCCTGTGGCGTGTTCTCGGCTTTGCATGAGCAGAGTGCCGATATAAACCGAGGCGTAGACCGCGAGACAAAAGAAGAGCAAGGTGCCGGAGACCAAGGTATGATGTTTGGATATGCTTGCAACGAAACAGAAAACCTCATGCCCCTGCCTCTCGATTTGAGCCACGCCCTACTGCGGGAATTGTCGGAAATACGCCGCAATCTCTCGGGCATGACCTACACCAACGCATCGGGCGAAACAGTCAGCTATCTGCGTCCCGACTCTAAGAGCCAGGTTACAATCGAATATGATGCAGAAAATCACCCCGTGAGAGTGCACACCATTGTAATTTCGACACAACACGACGATTTCATCGCCGCTGAGAATGGCAAGACACAAGAGCAAGCCGACAAAGAGATGCTCGACATAATACGCCACGATGTTGAAAACGTGCTGATTCCGCGCGTGAAAGCGGCTCAACCCCAGCACATACAAGAACTTTTCAACGACATCTACACTATACATGTCAACCCAACAGGAAAATTTGTAATCGGCGGTCCTCATGGTGACACCGGTCTCACAGGGCGCAAAATCATCGTTGACACCTACGGCGGACGCGGCGCTCATGGCGGTGGCGCATTCTCCGGCAAAGACCCCTCAAAGGTTGACCGCTCGGCTGCATACGCATGTCGTCACATCGCCAAAAACCTTGTAAAAGCAGGTATCGCCGATGAAGTGCTTGTGCAAGTAGCCTACGCTATAGGCGTGGCCGAACCGGTGAGCTTGTGTGTCAACACCTACGGCACTGCAAAGGTAAACCTCTCAGACGCCGAAATTTCACAAAAGGTAAGTCGCATATTCAAAATGACCCCGCACGCAATCGAAGAGCGTCTCGGGCTGCGCAACCCCATATATCAGGAAACAGCATCTTACGGACACATGGGGCGCCAACCTCAGACTGTTACAAAGGTGTTCAAATCAAGATATGAGACAGAGAAAGTTATCACTGTGAAATTGTTTACATGGGAAGAAACCGACTATGTCGACAAAATCAAAGAAGAGTTTAACCTATAGGAAGCTATCCCAATTAACAAGTTGTAGCATAATCAATTACAGCAAACAATCGAGCAAGTCTCAGATTTAATCTTTTTTGATTTATCCAAAAAGTATTTTGATTGCTGACAAAAAAGATGTATCTTTGTGCGCTTATTGCCTAATTATTCATTTAGAAGAGTGTGCAATAACATCTTAACAATTGAATTAAAAACAAAAACAACTAAATAAATGGCAGTATTAGAAAAAATCAGGAGCAAATCAGTTTTATTGCTCGTCGTGATTGGTGTTGCGCTTTTTGCCTTCATCATCGGTGACTTCCTCAACTCAGGAAGCACATTCTTTGGAAACCGTACAACAATAGCAACCGTTGACGGCAAGAAAATAGACGTAATGGACTTCCAAAAACGTGCCGAAGCACTGAGTCAACAAGCCCAGCAACAAGGTTACAAGCAAGACTACGCAGTGTTGCAACAACAAGCCCTTGCTCAAATGATCAATGAAACATTGTTTCAAGAAGAAATCGAGAAATTGGGCATCAACGTGACAGATGCTGAACTTAGCGCAGCTATGATCGGCGAAAACGCTCTGCCCCAGATGACTCAACTCGCCAATCAATTTGGTCTTGAAACTCCGGCTCAGCTCCACGACTTGGCTTTCAACCCCACAAAATATGGTGTACCGACCGAACAAGCTGCCCAAATACAAGCAATGTGGCTTGAACAAGAGAAACAAATCGACAACATGTTGCGTTCTCAAAAATTCGGCAACCTCATAACAGGCGCTATCACTGCAAACAAGTTGGACGCTAAAGCATTGTATGACGAAAACGCCTCTACAATCAAAATCGCTTATGCCAAGAAAGACTTCTCAAGCATTGACAACGAGAAATACTCTGTTGGCGCAAGCGACATCAAAGCATTGTGGAACGAAGAGAAAAACAGCTATAAACTTGACGAAGAAACCCGTCTTGTCAACTACATATCTGTTAACATCACCCCCTCGGCCGACGACCGTCTCGCAGCCGAAAAAGTTGTTGAAGAAGCAATCGCACGCCTCAAAACAACTCCCGGCACTGAAGGTGTGAGCAACGATGTGAAATTTACAGTTGACAACATCAACCAACCTGCTACACGCATCTCTAACAACCAAGTTAAAAACTTTGCCACTTCGGCAAAAGTTGACAGCGTGGCAATCACGTCATTCATGAACAATGAATACACTATCGCTAAATTGCTCGGCAGCAAAAACGAAGTTGACTCTGTCAACATCGACATGCTCGCATTCCAAGGCGAAGTCGCTCAACGCGACTCTATCTTGAACGTGCTCAACAGCGGAGCAGCATTTGACGAAGTTGCCAAAACTGCCGGCGTACAAGGTTCACAAAAAGATGTTTGGTTCTCATTGGCCAACGAAACAAGCCCCATCAAGGCTAAATTGCTTGAAGCCGCTACCGGAAAATACTTCATCGGCGACAGCACTCAAAACGTAGCAGTATTCTATCGCGTGAACGAGCGCAAAGCTCCTGTAACAATCTATGAAGTAGCAACTATCAACTACTCTGTAGAACCGTCACAGAACACAATCAACAAATACAACAACGACCTTCACGAGTTTATCACCAAAAACAATACCGACACAGCATTCAATATCATGAATGCTCAAGCCGCCGGATTCCAAATTCTTAACGCTCAAATCACTCCGTCGTCAGCACAAATAGGCAACATTGCCGCTTCTCGCGACGCTGTTAAATGGGCTATGGACGCTGATAAAGGCGAAGTGTCAAACATCTTCAGTGATGAAAGCGGATTGCGCCTGCTTGCAGTTGCAGTTACCGACATCTACGATGACGGATATGTTCCCGCCCGTGACGCTG
>CAZBUT010000131.1:0-5259 GCA_964495165.1 uncultured Muribaculaceae bacterium
ATACTAAATAATACACTGATTAACAATAGCTTAATTTATAGAACTTGCCTTTATTGAATAATATACACTACACATAAGAAGATAATTAAGTGCTGAATAATATTCTGAAAGTTATGAGGCGTCAAGAAGTAAATGTCACGGAACTTTCAGAATATTATTTATGCAATTTGTAAGAAATGGCAAATAGTGATTAATTACTTAGCCAAATATAGTTGCAAGCCTTGTGATGCAATCGGACTGCTAAACAAAAAAATGCAGGAAATGTATTAATAGCTGGAAACAATAAATTCTCGTTTGTTACCTCTCTTTTATAGACGCGCTGTCTGAGCGCAAATACCCGACGTTGAATATGATAATGTGAAAGCAATAATTCTAATAAAAAATGAAAGGTTGTAGATTTATTGAAGAATACAAATGGATAATAATAACAAGTCTGCTTGTGTGTTTTGTTATCGCAATTCTTAGGTTTACAGATTGGAGACCATTTGGATATAGCGATAAAGCAGATTCAGTAAATTATACTCTTGAAACAATCTCATTTAGTGTTTTGGCTGCGATTGTCTTTTGGTGGGTAAATGATTTTTCAAGTTATCGTAAACGTAGAGCGGTTGCCGTTAATCATATAAATAGGCAAATATGGACTATAAAAGAGTTAATAAGACAAATGATAGATGTGATAGAGCCATTCTCGCCTGACCACGAACGGTATTCATTAGAATCATTTAAAAAAGTCTTTAACCAGAAAGACTTGTATGACGGGTTCTATGGTGGCTCACGTAAAATAGTTGATGTTTATACGGAATACAAGAAAAGTATTGAATTAATAGCTGAGGGGCTGTTAGCCTCGTATTCTGAATATATGACTTATGATGAACTTAAATATCTCGATGGATTATTAAGATCTTTCCTTATTAGAAACACAATTTCTCCCATGGACTTTTCAATACCAATTGAAGACCGCCATTTCTATCCCTCGAATCAAGAGGAAATCGGAGAAAGTATCTATCTGATTTCAAGAATGAAATGGCCAGAATAATTCCCCCTTAAAATAGTAACGGTCTTTAGTGTCATATCCAGCGTCCATGTTAGCCATGAAATTATGGAGGATGCCTCGTTTTGAGACACCCTCATGTAATTCTACATAGGAAAGGACATGATTCCGTGATATTAAGCTTACTCTATGAATATTGATTCAGGAATACTTATGTCTGTTTCAATCGACTTAGTCTCCATCATTTTTAAATTCTTTCTATTTGGCAGTGAAATACTTATAGAAGCTTTAGTCAGTCGTTTACTATCTTTGTTGAATTCTCCATGGAAAGTTATTGCTCACCTGTGGCTTTCTATTATTATAGTATCTCCATCAGTTGACAGTATAGATTTGTCTATTAAATCCTCCGGAAGTGAGTTCTGACTAAAAAGATTCATCAATTCCTCTCCAAAAGATGATGAGTGTCTATCAATTATCTTATTGTTCCTTAGGCGGATATAATCTCTACCATTGAATACAATAGAATTTTTATCCGCATCATGCCAGTCAATACGTATCTTCACGGTACCATTGTTGCGCAAAATATATAGGGTTCCGTCAACCATATTCCCCAATGAGTCCGGAGTATATATTTCCTCAGAGTCGCCCTTTATCCCTCTCCATGCAAATTCGACTTTAATGCTTTTGACATCAGTAAGAGACGTTATAGCAGAGTTGAATACTTCAGCTGCCGAAATAGGCATTACTGATTTAATAGCGATTGTTATAACGATAGCGAACATGGCTGCGACGCCGCTGATAGTCCATATTTTGCCAGTAATATTTTTTTGGGGGGGTATAGTGAACGTGAACTTACATCTTCTTGGATGTTTTGGCGTAAGTAGTTCTGCTACCTTTTCAAAATCGTGGTTCTCTTGTGTATTGTTTTGCATATCCATAAAAATTATAATTATAATAGATTCATTTTTTTTAGTCCGTTGCGAATTTTTTCCAATCCATAGCGGTATCTCGCTTTTGCCGTTGGTAACGGCACTTCCATTACGTCGGCAATTTCCTGGAAAGAAAGATTACTATGATGTCGAAGCCGGATAGTATCGGATTGCTCTGGCGGTAAAATAGCAAGAAGGCGATTTATCATTGTGAATTCCTCCTCGAAATTCTCCGTATGCAGAGTCTCGAAATCATAGTCCTCGAATGGTTCATCGTCTATAAATTCCGTCTTAATATTGCTTCTTAAATGATTCGTGCACTCATTGGACAAAGTCCGATATAGATAAGCCCGCTTATTCTTGATTTTATTGAATCGCTGAGGATTGTCGAGAATTTTAACATATATATCTTGAAGCACATCTTCCACATCTCTAATATCATGTAGCCGATAGCTTGCATACTGAAAAAGTCGTTCTTTTTCAGCATTTAATATCTCCAATATGAGCTGAGTTGTTTTTGCCATTTTATCTTTTAAAATCTGAATACACTATAAAGACGAGAAAAAATAGAAAAAGATGTAATTGGAGGAAAAAATATTAGAATATCAAAGTCATTAAGTGTTGTATGCGGTTTAAAAAGATACTCTTTGGTGCTACCTCCTAATTAAGGGAATTTTAGATTTTAGCGTGGTGACCCGGTGAAATTTTGGCTAAAGTCACCATATTTTTATCGTTGCAATATGGTTTAGGGGTGTTAAGATTTGGGGATGCGAGGCGGTTACGTGGGGTTGAATGATGGCAACTGGTTTTGAATAGATGAGATTTGAATGTTGATCGTCAGTATATTAAGCCTACATCTATGTAGTTGCCAGGATGAAAAAGCAAAAGCGACAACCGATTTTCACCGATTGTCGCTTTGTGTCGGGGTGAGAAGACTCGAACTTCCGACCTCCACGTCCCGAACGTGGCGCGCTGCCAACTGTGCTACACCCCGCACTGTTAAGCGGGGACAAAGGTAATGCTTTTTTCTGATTTGTGAAAATAATTTCTTTATTTCTTTATTAATTTTGTTGCAGGATAGTCTCCGGCTTTAATAATATAGATTCCGGAGGGGAGTTGTGAAACGTTTACCTTGGCTTTGTTGTCAGCGATTTCCTCAATGTCAACATTCATCACGGCTCCTGATAGGCTGTTGACACTGATTTGCCCTATTTTGCCGGGCGTGGTTACTGTGACAATTGTGTTTGCCGGATTTGGATATATGCTTGTTTGTTCTTCGGCAGTGTCGTCGGTGAAAAGTTCTCCCACTCCGGCCGGAGGATTGCTGTTGTACAATCGATATACTGCCATACCGTTTGACGGGCAATATTGGTATATGTAGCAGCTGTTGTCATCGATAGGCTCGGCAAATATCCAATTGGCGACAGAATAGTTGCCTCCGGTTTCGTAGCCGAGTGTGCCTATAGGATCAACCGAAGTGATTATTTCGTTGCGAGTGAGATTGCGTATGGAGAAACCTCCTTTGTAGTTAGCTCCGCTGTTGTGAATGAAGATAGTGTGTCCCGAGAGTGTAAAATATTCACCGCCAACAGTGTTGTTGCGGGTAGGTGCGGTTGTAGAGCCACGTCCGGCAAGCAGAATCTCGTTTGTTCCGCCATTATAGGTGTAAAACCCTGTAGAGCGTACTTGGTATATCCAGTTCTCGGTGTTGTTTCCGATCGGGATTATATATCCTGCAGTAGTTCCTGCCATGGATATTTCGCCTGACGTTTTTGTTCCTGTCACTTCTCCGTTTGCCATTGTAATGATGTTTATGGCCGATTGAGAATTGGGGTACATGTAAATGTTTCCACCTTTGCCGAGAACATCGCCCGACGCTGAGATGAAATTGGTTTGTCCGGCAAGTTCGACAGTGACATTCAGTTCGACAGGTGTTCCCGGGTTTTCGACAGAAGCCCCCGCCGGGTAAATGATAAATGAATGTGCCGTGTCGGTGTTTTTGTCGTCTCTGACAATGATGTTGCCGGCATCATCGAGAGCGCAGCCCCAGCCGGCTCCGCCGTCGATAGCTCCCAAATAGCCTGTGTTGTCAAAGATATATATTTTTTCATCGGCGCAGTCGTTTACATAAAACATTCCGTTCTTAGCACCGCCTTGCTGTGCGTTTGTGCCGTCGATGTGTTGTGGCGCGTTGCTTGTCGCAGTGCTGTTTTGCCAAATGAGCTCCAATTCAAATTTTGCATCTTCGTCGGGTGTCGTCGCGCTTGCGCCTGTAGATACTGAATGCATCGAAAATCCCCGGTCGTGTATATAGGTATATAGATTGATGTGACCGTCGGCAATTTCTATGCCCGTATTGTAATAGGGCGAGTCTCCAAGTGTTACATCTTGCAACAGGGTTGGCGATACTGCTTTTATGTTATGAATCGAGTCGGTCACGTCATACATTGCCGTGCTGAGTTTGCCGTCAGAAATATTTGCTGCATAGGCATACACTTTGCTGCCATATCTCAGAAACGAAATCCCTGTCGATTCCTGATTGATGACACTTTGTGGGAGCGCGTCGTAGTCGGTCATGGGAATGCGCGTTCCATCCCATAGGAAAGTGTATTCTTTGGCTGTAGATGATTGGCTGTCGACAATAAGATTGTTGCGTGATGACGGTGATATTGTGATAGATGGCTTGAGACCCCACGCGGCTTCGGTGTAGGCGTTGTTGTTGAGCGCATATACGGCAGTCCCGGCCACTCCGTTGGTAAATTGTATTCCTGCGAGGCGGTATGTGCGAGATGCCGCTGTTGCGGAGTAGGTGGCAACGTACACTTGCAAGTCGTTGAGACGTCCGCTCACGGTCATGGCTGTACCTGCCACGGCGCTCGACCAATTGCCGAGCATGGTTGCAACAGAAACTTCGGCAAACACCTCAGGCGCCGCATCGTCATCTGCCCATTTGTATATTTTCCATGAATCACCGCCGCCTGAATAGGGTACGGTGGCGAGATTGCAACCGAGCAAAATATCATCGGCGGAGAATGCAATATCGCTGATGAGTGTTGTACCTCCGGCAACTCCTGTCATATCGAGAGCCTTAATCAGTCCGCCGCTTTTGGCGTCATACACTTTAATCGCTGAAGCCCCGTCGCCCGAAAGATTGTTTTCAAGCACATACCACTTGCCGTTTCTGAGCAAAGCCTTGTCGGCTCTGACCGATTCGGGAGTTAGAGATGCTTCGATGTCGGTAATTATCTCGGGATCGTAGTTGTCATAGATTGTTCCGCTTGCATTGGGGTAGTCAACGGTGTTGGGCGGAAATATCACGCTCTCGTCGAGGTCTGGCAA
>CAZBUT010000132.1:0-5224 GCA_964495165.1 uncultured Muribaculaceae bacterium
TTGATGGCGGCGTTAATCTGAATACCGGAGCGCAACTTGCCGATGCCGGAGCAGATATACTTGTTGCCGGAAATTTTGTTTTCTCGGCACAAGATCCTATTGGAACAATAGAGGCTCTACATAATCTTTAAACATTTTTCAAACACTAATCTATGGAAACCCGCAAAAATAAAAACCAGATGAATCATGTAAATATCTCAGCCGACGGATTTGATCCCGATAGCTTGTCGCAACACGAAATTGCCCGAGACAAGAGGAATCCGTCAAAAAAAGATACAGAGAAAGACGAGAAATCATCATTTGTAAAAATGATGAAAGACAAACGTACACACTATCTTTTTGGAATCATACTGTTACTTATCGCAGTATATGCCCTTATTGTGTCTATATCATATTTCTCCAGCGGTGACAACGATCAAGCGCAAATACTCAACAACACATTGACAGAACTCTCTAAAAAAGACGGAGCCGTTGATAATAGCGGTGGACCAGTAGGAGCGTTACTGTCTCATGCGCTAATTGCAAAAGGATTTGGTCTTGGTGCATTTGTATTAATCTTTTACATTGCTGCAATAGGTATTACATTAGTCAAGTTTTATCGATTCAAGTTTTGGCCTTTGACCTTTAAATCGTTGGCTATTTCAATTACAGTATCGGTGGTGTCCGGGCTTTTGACCTATAACAGCGACAGCTATTTCTATTTAGGCGGTGAACATGGTCACTATATAAACACATTGTTGCTAAACTATACCGGAATATGGGGCGCTATAGGTGTATCAATCGCATTAGTATCTTTGGTTGCACTTATATTCCTTAATGAGATAAAGAATATCTACACTAAATCTCGTCAGGCAATAGAGGCTCGCCGTGAGCGCATACGCAAAGAGTCAGGCGATAACCCGAAATCAAATTCCGAAGAAACGCCATCTGCCAATATCGAATCATCAGGTCCGACACTTGTAGATTTTACTGAAAAGGAAGATGAGGACATGGAATTAGACGAGGAAGACATTATTATCGATGATAATAACGACTCGGAGATTATCTCCAATGACCTTAACAATGATCCGCTGCTTATCGTTGATAAGCCGGAAATAGAAGAAGCCAGTGAAATCAACGAAGATGTTTATGATCCTACAGCCGAGTTATCTCGCTATCGTTTCCCCTCAATTGACCTTCTTGAAGATCGCAAAGGCTCAGGATACAGCGTCGATCAAAAAGAACAGGAAGAGAACAAAGAGCGTATCACAAAAACGCTAAACGACTACGGCATAGCAATCTCACAAATTAAAGCGACAGTCGGACCGACTGTTACATTATATGAAATTATTCCGGCCGAAGGGGTGCGTATAGCAAAAATCAAGCGTCTTGAAGATGATATCGCCCTAAGCCTTGCAGCCCTTGGAATACGCATTATTGCCCCTATCCCCGGTAAAGGCACTATAGGTATCGAAGTCCCAAACAAAGAGCCGCAAATAGTGTCGATGCGTTCAATCATAGCGTCAAAAAAATACCAGGAGAGCAAGGCCGATTTGCCAATGGCTGTTGGTGTCACTATTTCTAACGAGGTTTTTATTGCCGATTTGGCCAAGATGCCACACCTGTTGGTTGCAGGCGCTACCGGTATGGGTAAATCTGTAGGACTTAATGCCATAATAGCTTCATTGCTATATAAAAAGCACCCGGCTGAGTTGAAATTTGTTCTTATCGACCCCAAAATGGTCGAATTCAGCCTTTATAGTAAGCTCGAACGTCATTTCCTCGCAAAATTACCCGATGAAGATGATGCAATTATAACCGATCCAAGCAAAGTAGTCGCTACGCTCAACTCGCTATGCCTTGAGATGGACAACCGATATTCATTGCTGCGCGATGCAAATGTGCGCTCTCTCAAAGAATATAATGCAAAATTTGCAAACCGCAGACTTAATCCCGAGAAAGGACACCGATACCTGCCCTACATCGTGGTTATCGTCGACGAATTCGCCGACTTGATAATGACAGCCGGAAAAGAGGTTGAGACCCCTATCGCACGTATAGCCCAGAAAGCGCGTGCAGTTGGTATGCACATGATTATAGCCACTCAACGCCCGTCAACCAATGTAATTACAGGTATCATCAAAGCCAACTTCCCCGGTCGTGTTGCATTCCGCGTAAACCAAATGGTTGACTCTCGCACAATTCTTGACCGCACAGGCGCCAACCAGTTGATAGGAAAAGGCGACATGCTGTTTTCTCGTGACGGTGATATGGATCGTGTGCAATGTGCATTCATCAGCACCGAAGAAGTTGTGGCTATTTGTGACTGCATAGACGAACAAATCGGATATGACCATGCCTATGACCTCCCGGAATATGTACCTGAAGCTGCCGAAGGTGGCGGCATGGGAAATGTGACCGACCGTGATCCGCTGTTTGAAGATGCAGCACGTTCAATAATCAATTCCCAAACAGCATCTACATCATCGCTACAACGTGCCTATAAAATAGGATATAACCGCGCCGGACGCATCATGGATCAAATGGAAGCTGCCGGCATCGTCGGTCCGGCACAAGGAGGGAAACCGCGTCAAGTGCTTGTCGATTCCCTGCAACTTGAACGCATACTTGAAATGAGGTAAACAAAGTATAATATATTAATGTTATAACTGATGATGACAACCATTCGGCATATATTACTTATTGTAACGCTTTTTGTCTCAGGGAACTCACTTGGAGCAACAGCAGAAGACATCTTGGACTCTGCCACACAAAAATATCAATCGGCTAAATCGCTGACAGCCAAGTTTGCCGTGACCGAATCAGGCAACGCTGTAAATGGGACGATAATTGTGTCGGGTGACCGTTTCAATGTCACAACGCCTGAAATGTCGATATGGTATGACGGGCGCACTCAGTGGACCTATTCGGCATCAACCCAAGAGGTAAACATCACCGAACCTACTGCCGAAGAGTTACAACAGGTAAACCCGTTTGCAATCATAAACTCTTTCCGCAATGCATACAACGCAACCATTATTAAATCAGAATCGGGCAAGCACGTGTTGCAACTCACTCCGCGTTCATCACAATACCCCAATATACGCAGAGTGATTTTGACCCTAAGCTCAAATACACTACTACCCTCTGAAATAAAAATATCAACTGAAAACAACAGCGAAATAACTATTAAAACAGATCATATAGCAGTCGGAAAGGCTTTGCCCGCAAGTGCATTTACATTTGACGGTAAAAAGTTTCCACAAGCCGAAATTATTGACTTACGCTGACATAAAAATTACACACATGAGTGAAAACAAGACAAAATGCCTTATCATAGGCTCCGGACCTGCCGGGTATACAGCAGCTATATACGCCTCTCGTGCCAACCTCTCCCCTATTCTTTATGAGGGATTACAACCGGGTGGACAGTTGACAATCACCACCGAAGTAGAAAACTTTCCCGGATACCCCGATGGCGTTACAGGACATCAGCTAATGGAAGACCTGCGCCGTCAAGCCGATAAATTTGGCGCTGACCTGCGCCCCGGTATAGTTTCGGGGGTTAATTTCGACTCACGACCATTTGAAGTGACTATCGATAACGGAGCTATTGTAAAAGCCGATACCATAATCATTGCTACAGGTGCATCGGCAAAATATCTCGGTATTCCCGATGAAGTAAAATACAATGGACTCGGGGTTTCGGCTTGCGCTACCTGCGATGGATTTTTCTATCGCAAGAAAACAGTTGCAGTAGTTGGCGGCGGTGACACTGCTTGTGAAGAAGCCTTGTATCTGAGCAACCTCGCAACAAAAGTATATATGATTGTGCGCAAAGACCACCTACGCGCCTCACAGGTAATGCAAAAGCGCGTTTTCAATAAAGAAAACATCGAAGTTTTGTTTAACACCAATACTGTTGGATTGTTTGGGGCAGAATTTGTCGAAGGCGCACATCTTGTCGAACATAAAGGCACTGCCCAAGAACGTGAATTTGATATCGCTATCGATGGATTTTTCCTCGCAATCGGTCACAAGCCCAATACTGAGGTATTCAGTGGTCATATAAATCTTGACGAAACTGGCTATATCAAACTTGAAGGACCTACCTCTGCCACCAATATCCCGGGAGTATTTGCAGCAGGCGATGTTGCAGATTCCCGCTATCGCCAAGCCATATCGGCAGCAGGAATGGGTTGTCGTGCCGCTCTTGACGCAGAAAAATACCTTGCCGAACAAGAATAATGAACGAACTCGAATCATTGCTTTTTAATATAAACATCAACAGCAACGCTCCATCGCAAGGGGCGTTGCTTGTAGCTGAGCCTTTCCTGAAAGAGGGTTACTTTAATCATGCTGTTATATGCTTGGTCGAATACTCTCCCGGAACTCATACAATGGGGATTGTGCTCAATCTTGAAACAGGCATCAATCTTCAATCGGTGGTTGCCGAGATTACGCGCGAAGAGTCTATTCCTCTGTTTTGCGGAGGTCCATTGTCAAATAATCGTCTCTACTATATACACTCGCTTGGGGAACTTATCCCCGACTCTCGCGAAATCACTCCCGGACTATATATCGGAGGAAATTTCAACTCAATTATAGATTATGTCAACTCGGGTTATCCGATTGAGGGGAAAATAAGATTTTTCATCGGCTATAGCGGTTGGGATATAGGTCAACTTGAAGATGAACTAAGGCAAAACGTGTGGGCGGTAACATCAGCCTCTCGGCTTGACACATTATTAGCAGGAAAAGGCAATAAATATTGGCATAAACTTGTCCGCTCAATGGGACCGGAATACAGAGGCTGGCTGTATCACCCACAGAACCTCACCGACAACTAAAACAGTTTAGCTGAGACCTATACATCTAATTCTTATTACACACTAATACTTTTGATTTACGACATTTTGAGCCAAACAAAAGAAAATAATTGTGGTCGTTTTGTGCTTTTTGAAATAAATAAGATATTATTCGTTGATAGGCAATCATTTAACATTGCGACTCCAAGCGATGTAGCAATACAGATTGCTTCAAGAGTCAAGTGACAATAAATATAAAACTCTTAACACATTATTGCACATTAAAATATATTTACCTATATTTGCAATTGGAATCAATGGCTGTAAAGACAGCCTCGACTGATTTCAACTTTTGTTGAAATGGCAGATATGTTCTGTCAATAAAGGTGTTATTGAAATTTTATCTTCAACTTTCGAACTTGGCGGTTAGAAAATTA
>CAZBUT010000133.1:0-5111 GCA_964495165.1 uncultured Muribaculaceae bacterium
AGTGTCGAGGTGAGCGGTTCGAGTCCGCTATACTCCACAATATAAGCGACTGATAGTCAAACGATTGTCGGTTGCTTTTCTTTTATAAAACACCCCATTTTCATTAGTTTTACAGAAGAATTGACAAATGTTGCAATTAGCATTGATTTTCAATTAGTTATAAATTTTATTGTGATGAGGTAAAAAACAAGCAGTCCCCAAATTTAGTCCACAAAATTTGTCCCCACAAAAAAAGCAATCAACTGAAAATCAATTTATATCACGACACTAACAAATGGTACAATTACTGATGTTAAGATGATGCTATTCTTCTGAGACGATGAAGATTGAGAAATTAACACTGCCATAGACCCGATGCTCGCTAAAATGCGGAAGCGCAGAGAAGTCATAGTTGCGGGAATGCTCTATGATAAAAATCGTACCGGGCTTTAGCATCTGCGAGTTCAATATCATTTCGGGTATTTCACCAAATCGCGGCATATCGTATGGGGGATCGGCAAAAATAATATCATACTTGGCAAGTGATGTCTGCACATACCGCAACGCATCTCCCCTTACAGCATTGAAATTATCACACCCAAGCTGCTGTGCCACTTTACGAATAAAATTATACTGAGTTGAGGCTTTTTCCACAGCAGTAACCGACTCGCAACCTCTTGACAAAAATTCAAAACTCACAGCTCCGGTTCCGGCAAAAAGGTCAAGAGCTCTCGCCCCGTCAAAATCGATGAGATTTTCAAGCACATTGAAAATATTTTCACGCGCAAAATCAGTTGTTGGGCGCGCTGTTATATTACTTGGCACATCAAAGCGCCGACGACCATATTTTCCTCTTATTATTCGCATAATGGCAATACAATTAAATCAAACGGGGCTTTCATCGCCTCTTTTCCGGCTTTAAACATTTCGGAGGGGAATATCACCGGCATCACGTATGACAGATATTGACGCAATGTAGGCGCAACCGACTCTCTTGCCGAAGGACTGCCGGCAAGAAACATTTCATCACTCGTTGAATTCATACCAAGTTGTTGACGGCATGAGAGTATATAGTAAACCGCGTCCATTGGATCTCTGAAAATAAACGTATTTGCCATTTTCAAAGAATCACAACCCACCACAATAACATCGACCTTGCCCGCACGCAATATTGCATACATCTTTGCAGTGTTGCCCACCCCATGCCTGCTTTTGTGGAAAAAATATTTACACAATGGCGACAAATGATGATGCAAGCGAGGATTATTAAACGTGCGACGCAAGAATCCTGCAAATTCATGAGCGAGTCCCATGAGAATTACGGCTTCTCCGTCGGCTATCGTACATGTGACTATTTCTCCGTCAAAATCAGAAAACGCTTCCGACATGATTTTTTCACAAACCTCCGTCGAAGTTATTTCAGACGGTATGACCATAAAACAATCGGTATCGATAACGCAGTCTACACGAGCAAAATCACTCAACAAAAGCGGATTCTCATATATGGCATCTTCTATCGCTTTGAGCTGAGAGGAGGCTGCAGCGTCAAGTGAAATTTTGCGATATATTAATGAATTATCCTCAATAGTATTGAACAACACGACATGAAGCATCGTTTTCTCGATGCGCAACGCAAGCCTCCACAATTGAGGGTCTCTTATGAGATCTTTTTCAAGTCTGACATTTTCGCTCATATATCAATACGTGTTATCGGGCGTAGTTGTTGCCGTTGAATGTCTTTATTCCGTTTCCGCCAAAACCTCCGCGGTTGCTATTATTACCGGGTCCAAAGGTGTCGAATCCGTCTCCATACTCATCTTCTTCCTCGTCAGAGCTTTCACCGGAATCGGTTTCTCCACGTTTCTTCTTTGGTTTGTTTTTCTTTATATCGTTGGGTTTCTGCTGATCAATAGGCAATGCATATATATCCCAATTCTGCTCGATATCCCAATTTTTCTTCACATTTATTTTCTTGGAATAATAGAACACCTCTTCCGGCTGTGTTTTAGAAGCAATATTGCCGGTATCATACTTTCCATTGCCGTTGGCATCGATATATGCACGTGCATAATATGTACCCGGGTCAACATACAGAAACTCAGCGATTCCACCAACAGTGAAAGCCGTTCTCACCGGTTCGTCTGATGAAGACAGCAATTCGACGATAAGACTGTCGGGAGCGTTGGGAATATTGAAATACAGGGTAGAATATTCTTCTTCAGACTTTACCGTAAATTCATGTTTTACTTTATTATTCCATTCATTATATATGCCAAACACCGCCGCAGAGTCAATTGTTATGCGGTAGACCATTCCAGGCGCCCATTTATGTCTCATTTCATAGGCAAGCAATTTGGTAGGCAAGCTAAGTTTGAGTTCGGGAGCGGCTATTGTATCCCAAAGAGTATCGTTTTTTATCTCCAAATGTATCTTTTGGGCATCAATCGAGTCTATCGGCTGATTGGTTGAGAATGTAACAGGAGCATATATATTATGAGACGGCGATGATGTTGCGTTGAATGCCAAGAACGTGATTTCGGGAACGGCTACACTATCTGTCTCCTCGTCTTCATCATCTTTTTTCTTCTTTTTGTCCTTTTTCTTTTCCTTCTCTTTTTCTTTGTTTTTCTCTCCTTTGAGTATAATTTTCAAAGTATCGGTACCCCAAGACAATTGTTGCAGTGTATCGGTACGCAGGTATCGCGCTGTGGCAACAATCGTGTCTTGAGCAATGAGGGTTGTGTCTCTTATCCAATATTCAAGTGTATCTTTGGTCTCTCCGGTGTTAAGCACAGCACATTCATCAAGGCGATGTCCCGACAATTCTCCGTTCAAAATTGTAATTTCGGGCAAAGTATCGGAGGGAGCTGCAAAATCAAACGTGATGCGATGACGATCTACGCGTTTGTAATCTTTAAGATATTGCGCTTTATATCCTTCATTAAACCACGTGAGCAATACATCGTTGGGCAAAAACAGGGTTGCCGGTCTCACAACAATAGAGTCGCTGCCATCTGAAGCAGTTAACGTGTCGGCGACTTCGGTCGGTTGAGATTCAGGAGACACGGCAACATCATAAAAAGCAACGTCCTCAGACCTGTCCCAATGCAGGTCTCGGTTCACGTCATTTACCGCATATATGCGGTAAGTGCCGGGCTTGAGATTGCGTATCGTGAATTGACCCAACTGATTGGTTTTAGCGATACGCTCAAGTTGAAGCGTGGTTATCGCCGTATCCGATAAATTGCTGTAAACCCCCACCAACATTCCTTGCGCAGGTTCGAGATTACGGGCCTCAAACACCATACCCGAAATGCGAAGCGAGTCAAGTTGTTCGCCCGTTGAGAAGTCGATAGCAAATCCGTCAAGGGCATTACTCTCATTGAGGTCACTAATAGCATCTGAAAAATCAATCGTATAGGTAGTGTTGTCAAGCATCGTGTCACGCAGTTCAACAGTCACCTTCTTAGCTTGAGCCGAAATTGATGGCATCGCCTTTTGGGCTGGAGATACGACAACCTTATCCAACACATCTTTAACTTGTACATTCTCGTCAAATTCTATGGTCAACTTGTTGCCGCTGAAGTTTACCGCCCCAACAGCCGGAGTACTCTTCACAAATACAGGAGGAGTCTCGTCACGGGGACCGCCCTCGGGACGACCGATACTTGCACATGCGGCAATCGCCAGAGCGACAACAGCGACAAGCAACAATCTCATATATATTAATGTATATCTCATCTTATTGCAAATTTCGTTCAAAGTTAACCATTTTTCCCGATATAAAAGCAAGGCGATGCGCAAAAGCAACGCATCGCCTTGTGATAGGTGTTATATAAGGTTAAAAACGATTATTTCTTTGCATTCTCCTTTAAAAGATCGCGTATCTCGGTGAGAAGCAGCTCTTCTTTGGTCGGTGCGGGTTCAGGAGCCGGAGCGGGTTCGGGTTCAGGCTCGGCTTTTTTGCGTTTGAGATTCATAAGCAGCTTAATCATCACAAAAATACAGAAAGCAATGATGATAAAATCAACCACATTTTGAATAAAATTGCCATAATTGAGTGTTACAGCCGGAGTCACTACAGTCTCGCCGTCCATTACAGCCTCTTCAAGAGTCCATTTCAGATCCGTGAAATTGAGCCCGGCAATAGCGCGTCCGACCAACGGCATAATCACGTCATTTACAAGTGAAGTCACGATTTTACCGAATGCACCACCGATGATAACACCGACAGCCATATCGATAACATTGCCTTTCATGGCAAACTCTTTGAAATCAGTGAGAAATTTACATTTCATGATGTAATAAATGTCTTAAAAATAATATAATTGGTAATTGTGCTACAAAAATAAGGAAAATTTTCCTTTATTTTTAATCCTTATCCATCTAATTGAAAAAAAATTACTAATTTTGCGGTGCAAAAAAGGGAGCATCGCTTCCTATAGTGTTTAATGTAAAGTAGAGAAACAATTAATAACCCAATAATTTTAAGTAAAATGACTAAAGTAGGTATTAATGGCTTCGGCCGTATCGGACGTTTCGTTTTCCGCGCTGCTCAAAACAGAAACGACATTGAAATCGTAGGTATCAATGACCTTTGCCCTGTTGACTATTTGGCTTATATGCTCAAATACGACACAATGCACGGTCAATTTGAAGGTACTATCGACTATGATTTGGAAAAAAGTTTGTTGATCGTTAACGGTAAAAACATCCGCGTAACTGCAGAACGCAACCCCGCTGATTTGAAGTGGAACGAAGTTGAAGCAGAATACGTTGTTGAATCAACCGGTCTCTTCCTTTCAAAAGACAAAGCTCAAGCTCACATCGAAGCAGGTGCAAAATATGTTGTAATGTCAGCTCCTTCTAAAGACGACACTCCAATGTTTGTTTGCGGCGTAAACTTCGACAAATATGTAAAAGGCACTCAATTTGTATCTAACGCATCTTGCACTACAAACTGCCTTGCTCCTATCGCTAAAGTATTGAATGACAAATGGGGTATCACTGACGGTCTTATGACTACAGTTCACTCTACAACAGCTACTCAAAAAACTGTTGACGGTCCTTCAATGAAAGACTGGCGTGGCGGTCGTGCTGCTTCTGGCAACATTATCCCTTCTTCTACAGGT
>CAZBUT010000134.1:0-5109 GCA_964495165.1 uncultured Muribaculaceae bacterium
AAGACTTGCCTCGTTGACAGTGTACCCTTCAGGTATCTCAAATGTTATTGAATGCCGATATTGGCTTGGTGTGTTACGCACTACGTCATAGTGGCGATCGCGTTCTGAACCTGTGATTTCATATTGTTCACCGGTCAAGTGTCCCAACGATATGACTAAGTCGTTGCCGGCTTTCTTTACCAAGCCGTCGACATCACACGTCATCTCATAAACGACTTTTGGCTCGTCGGGAGTAGCTCCGATTTCCGATATGTGATAACTGTGTATGGTGCGAGGCTCTGTCCCAAGAACCAATTTCGCTTCTTCGGCAAACAGTTTGTCTTGCCTTTCTTTTATGCTCACCGAGTCATCTTCGATTTTAAAACGGTCTTTGCCCGTGATTCCAAGGAAGTCTTCCACACGGCGCAGGTATCGGTTTGTGTCGATGAAACCCGATGCCAATTCTTTTGTAGAGCCTTCGAGCGTCACTTTACGGGAAATATCCATAATCGTGTTGTCGTCGGGGTTAAGGGAAACGTTGAGGTCTGAACGTATTGTGTTTTGGTTGGCACGGGAAACGGGTAGCTGCACAAACGTTGCATCGGTTTGCAAAAATTCTTTGCGGTCGCCCCACAAAACAGCTGCCTGCTCTCCTTCATATCCGCCGAGGAACTCTCCCGGCACAAAGCAATAGTCGCCTGAGAGTATATAGCAACTGTCACCCACGATATTCATATATTCAGGTTCTCTCCAATGCAGAATCTGTGTGACCGGCACGTTATCGCGCGAGCAAACAACTCCTATGCCTGCATTTTCTTGCACTTTGAGTTTCTTTAGCACGTCGGCAAAATAAATCGACAAAGCAATTGTCGAGTGAGAATCCTCATCGACGAGACCTGCATATATCGTAGCGAGCCATGCGGCATCAATGAGTTGGCGTTGAGTCAACTGCGGATTGGCTTCGGCATATTTTTTTACAATCTTCACTGCCTTAGATGTGATTTTTGTGGGCAATTCCAAGTCATGCAAAATATAGGATATGTCGTCGTAATAGTATTTGGGAGGAAGAGAGCAGAACACACCTCCGCGACGTGCGCTTTGAGGACGATAGGTCATCGTCGATGTATTGTTAAGAACACGCATTTTTATAAAAGGTATTTGACGTACCGGAGCTTGCCATTTTCCGGATTCAAATTTTTCAAGATTTATCGTTGTGACATTAAGCAGTCGGTTGCCCTCTTTGTCGGTTGCCCCCATGAGCAGCGGCGCGCCGTTGAGGTTGCGGTATTCGACGGTCAATGCCGGATCTATACGGCATTCTATATCATAACGCATCATCGGATAACTGCGTGCAAATATAAATTTCATCGGGTCGAGATCCAATTCATCGAGCCACACTTCGTCATAGTAGAAATATTCCAACACATCGCCTTGCTCCAATCCCGGAATGGCTATTTTGTGCTCTACATCTTCCTCTTTTCGCCCTTTACCGGCAGTCACGGTATATGCTTCACTGCAATCGACGTCCGACACCGTGCCGTCGGGCTTGTGTATGCGTGCGCCGAAGGCCGAGTTGCTATATTGGTAGTCATAACTCATTATCGACGACTTGTCTTTTGCGTCAATTTCAAATTCGGAGAATTCTTCAACCGCTTTACTGTCATTGAGCTTTATCATGATGCGGCTCAGCATTTTGGCTTCAATGGCATTGGTATAGGCGCGACCGGTTGTTGTGTATTTGGAAATATTGGTCTGTTGCTCGCGCTTTACATCGACATAATCATAAGCCGCGATTACTACCACCGACTCGTTGTTGTACAATGAGCTGTCGGGTATTTGCGTATTGGCATTGAATGCCGGCAAGTCCATTTCCCACACAATCTTTGACGCTTTTTTGAAAAATTTCTCATCTCGCGCCGCGTTTATAGAGCTTGCCAAGAAGCCTATAAGCAAAATCGTTGATAATAACCGTTTCATATCCTTATATTCTTAGTTTTTTCTCAATGTTATCTGTTCGGTGTTAGCCTGTTTGAATTTACGTGCCTCTTTATTCCATGCAGGGGCTTTATCGATTGTTACAAGTGTATTGTTTATTGTCAACTTGGCCTTGCATGTTATGTATTCATTATCGGCATCATAAACGATGTCGCATGTAAACCACTCGTTCTCTATAGCGCATGGCGTCGGCAAAGACGCGACAGAAAATCCCTCGGGAATCTTGACCTTAAAATCGCTTTCAAGACAACGCCGAGAGGGCAATTGTATGTCACGGCGGCGGTCTTTAAGGTCGTAAGTGTCGATTATGGAAGTTCTGAACGGGTGCAACTCTACATATATGGCATCGCCAAGATGCTGGCAGGCATCGGGTTCTGAAATATCGGTTGAAACAGTCGTCTCAGTATCGGTGACAGCATCTCCTGTTATCTTAAGATTGGTTATCTTAGCGTTTTTGCGCGGATAACCCATATACGATTCAATGTAATCATTGCGTTTTGACGCGTCTATTGAGTTTAAAGACGAACAAAATGCCATGCGCACATATCCGGTGATGACGTTTGTCAGACTGCCGTCGAGATTGTTGCCATTGATGCTCATCTCGCCGCAGAGCTTATCGGTGTTGACCGACGCCGGCTGTATCGGCACGCGATGCAAGATGCAGGTCTCGCCGTTTTCGATAATCGTTTGCTTCCCTTGTATGGAGTGATGATAACAGCCTATCGGCATATACGATGCCGTGCCGTCGAGATATAAAACAGAATCGCCATTGACCACCGAGCATATCATGTGGTTGCCCGATGAAATGTTGGGTATCTCTTCCCAATCTTGCTCTATTGCAGTTGTGCCTATCCATGTGAGGCGGGCATCTATGCCTACTGCCTTGAGCAAAGCCTTGAGAAGCGACGACATGCCCTTGCAATCGCCGTATCTTTTGCGCAACACTTCGCCGGCAAGATCGGGGCGCTGCCCATATTCGCCATGCTCGACCGCTATATATCTGATATTATTGTGAACCCAATATGTCAAACATTCAATGCGCTCGGCATCTGACGTGCAATTGGCGGTGAGTTCTTTGGCAAGAGCGTTTACGCTCACTACTCCCGGGTCATCGCCGGTGGTGTACTGGTGCAGATATCCATATAGCTCGTTTACATTGGCAAAATGTCCGCAGATATAAATGCGCGGAACAGACCTCCCGATATAAACAGCCGACTGTTCCGAAACAAAGCAGTCGAGATCGGTAATCGTGTAGGTATATGTGACATTGCCATTTTTGCCCACTTCGCGCCGTGAAACGATATTGGGCGTGAATGATTTTTCAACAACACTTATTTTATCAGCCAGCTTTTCAGGAATAGTTATAGTCACAGTTTTGTTTTTTACAAAATAAGATTCCGACAAACTGATCACTGTGAAATATTCAGGCTGCGTATAAGTCTTTTCAAAACGTACAGTCTCCGATTTACCCTTTTTTACATCAAAATACAAAGCACACATCTTGGAGTCGTCATAAAAAATACCATCGTCGATGTCGGGCAGATACACCGGTTTTGTGTCGGGAGCAGATGCCTTGTCTATGGTGATAAACGAATTGTAGTATTCCAAAGCCATAACCTTTTCATCAACACGGCGTGCCGTAAAAACAAGCTCGCATTTGGCTTTTACTTTCCCCATTTTGTCACCTTTGCCTGTCTCGATCAAATATTCTTCAGTGGCATTTGTTATAATCACATTATCATCTGATTTACCCCATGCCGCAATAGCGAATACAAGCAAAAATAAGGTAAAAGCCCCAAGTCTCAAATCACTCTGTTGTATCATGGCTTGTAATTTTTAGAAGTTGTTTAAATAAGCCGAAACTCTTCCGTTATTAAGCCGTAAAAATATTCAATGAAATTTTAAGCAGCTTCTTAACGTTATATATGCAAATATATGTATTATTTTTTTACAAACCACAATTTTTAACGCACAAAATCTGCGATTCCATTATTTTTTAGTCATAAGGTTTATATCCCTCTTTGTTAAATAGTCCATATTTGATTATATCTCGGCGAAGTGTATGTAAAAACTCATTTTCAATTGAATCATTTTCGATAAAAGCATCATAAGCCATACCGAGATTATCTCTGATTGGATTTTCATTTACGAAATAATTGTAAAATAATGGATAATCGTCTAAAACTCCAAAATTTCTAAAGATATATAAAGATATAACATTTTTATCTTTATTAAAATCAGTCAACCATTCGGTCGTATTGCTATAATTGAAAATTCTGTAAAAAACGATTTCATGCCCACTGTATTTATATACAATCAGATAACACTTGTTCCCAATCGTGCGATAAGTCCAAATACAATAATAAGCGGGTCCTCCGAGAAAAAAAGAGTTTCCATTTAAATGTGCTAATTTTTCTGCAAATTGCTCTGCCTGACTATACCCGGTCATTGATTCATACCACTGCTTATAATCCATCCATTCGAATTCAACATTTCTAAATGTAGATGAACAACTGAGTAATAAACACAGCAAAATAATACCACTAACTATTTTCTTGATTTTCATGTCATCTTCCTCCTAATTTTACAAAAACCGAATAACGATTATAGGGAATTTATAGAAATTCCGATATTTACTTTTCCGATATTTTATACCAATAATCTTTTTAAAATATCAAAAATGATATAAGATATAAACACAGCGAAGCAACTGCATATATAAATACGCACCACCCTTTGAATGTGACATGAGTTTCGTCTTTGTATTTTTGACATAATCTTATGTATCTTTTTTCCGAGCTATAAAATAATGCAACGATAGTCCCCAATATTGCACCTGTCGGCACAACAATATCTAATATATCCAATTCCAATATTCTCACGATAAAAACGGCTATTGTCAAGATATTAAGTGTCAGACACGCGAATAAACCGCACGCGCCTTTGTCACAAGGAGACCAATCGCCCCAATCTTTATAAAATTTAGTCATCCTGTAATAGCAATAATCAATAATCTGCTTCATCGTGTTATTTATATTGATACGAATAAAAACTATTTTGGAGCGTTGTCGGAATTTGAAGACTCGTCAGGATATGGCAAAATAAAGAAAGCGAACTGCAACGCATATAAATCAT
>CAZBUT010000135.1:0-5088 GCA_964495165.1 uncultured Muribaculaceae bacterium
TAACAGGAGTTGTAAGCAAGCAGTGGATACGTTGACCACCATCAGATACTGTACCCATACCATCGGGAGCAGGGAATTGCCACATCAAAGACATATCTGCGAAGCTATAACCCGGAGCTGAAACGATATTACATTTACCACCTTTTGTTCCTGTTGTATATTGGTTTATAACATAAGCAAAATATTGTTGTCCGGCGAGTTCAAACTCACAGATACCGTTTGCTGAGTTATCTTCAGGTTGCAAATCTGCAGGAGCGTTGTTCATACCGTCAAGGCTGGCAGCGTCTTTGTTGTACAACATCGGTGCAAATTGATACGGGTCAACATAGAACAAATCACCTGAACAAGTCTCATCTTCAACGAAGAGGAATTGACCTACTGAAGATCCAAAGTTTGTACCACCTGCGGGGAAAGTAGTGATTCCTTCTTCGGGAACTACCCAAAGAGCATATTTTTCACCGTCAACATCATAAGCACCTACCCAAGCATCGGCAGCAGCACCTTGTTCACGATACCAAAGAGCAACCAACGGTTTGCCTGTAGCACCAAGAGCTGTACCTATGTAAGCATGGCTTTGTACACCGGTAATATCACCTGTCACGTCAGGGAAATCGACACGGGGCTTTCCAAGTGCGTCTGCTTCCAAATCAGCGTCAGCAGCTGGGATTGTAAGAGATGCTTGCAATGTACAAACACCTGTTTCAAGGTCAAAAGTATAGAAGTTAAACGGAGTGTTTACAGCGTCTAAAGAAAGACCTGAAACAAACGCATTTCCATAGCTGTCAACCGACAAATTCACTGCACAAAGAAGACCTGTGATAGGAGTTCCTTCATGAGTAAGAACCAATTCACGTTTAAAGTCACCTGAAGCCAAATCATAAACCAAGATATGAGCATGATCGACAGCATCTTCGCCTTCAGCATCAGCGTAATTTTTACAATAAGACACAAGCACTTCTTCTCCTACAATAGCAGCCATACGAGCTTTACCATGTTGAGTATCTATTTCCCATTGGAATTGCCCATATTCGGCAACAGCATCAGGATTGGCGGCAAGAACAGCTGCATCAAGAGCTTGAGATTTAAGCCAACGGTTTTTGAGTTCTATACCATTTTTCACTTCATAAGCATAAGGATCAACCCCTGCAAAAGAAGTTGCAGCTACCATTACTGCTGCGGCAGAGAGTAAAAATTTCTTCATAATGAAATTGTTTTAGTTAGTAATTATGGTTAATTATAAATGTGTATTCAGGTTTTGTTGTTTATATTGTCTCAGCAAATATAATCTTCAAAATTTTCAGCTAAGATAGACACTTTTTTTTTATTACGCATCATTCTCAACAAAAACAATACTTAAAAAACTTGATTTTATGAAAATTTCACAATCCGCAACACAATAATACACCATTTACAGTTGCCACATTCTCGCGTTTTATTTCACGCCATATAAATTTCACAAACTTTCATATCGGCAGAGTTGTTGTATAATAAAAAATGGTTGCGAGTTCATTGATTCCGTCTCATAGCATTGCCACGTGGATTCTCAAGCATATCGACCTGGGTCTTGAAGCGGCAGGATTGGAAAATGGTTCTGTGGCAGAGGAAGTTGTTTATACTATCGTTGTCATAACCATAGCCATTGCAGTCGGTTGGCTGCTACGCACGATAATCGTGCTGACTATAAAACACACGCCATTACTGCGCCGATTCAAGACCGGCAGAGAACTGATAGAGCAGAGGGTTATAGGGAGATGCAGCCATATCATTCCCCCATTGGTGTTTCTTGCGCTGATTCCATTTGCGTTTGACAGCCACAGCAATACGCTTGAGCTGATTATCCGCGGTGCAGTGTCATATCTGCTCATATCGACAGGTATCGGACTAAGCTCTGTAATGGGGTTTCTGTGGTTGCGTTACGACAGATACCGCAACACAAAAAATCTACCCCTGCGCGGAGTGCTCAATGTGGGGCGCGGCACGTTATGGATCATTATCACCATAGTGACTGTTTCGGTGCTTATAGACAAGTCTCCGGCTGTTTTATTGACCGGACTTGGCGCTTTTGCCGCGGCTTTGATGCTGATATTCAAAGACAGCATTTTAGGATTTGTCGCCGGGGTGCAAATCTCCCAAAACGACATGTTGCACGTAGGCGACTGGGTGATTGTCCCCTCGACAATAGCCAACGGCATTGTGACCGACGTGACACTCAGCGTGGTAAAGATACGCAATTGGGACAATTCAATCGTGACACTGCCACCCTATACTCTTGTATCGACATCGTTCCAAAACTGGCGCGGCATGGCCGAATCGGGGGTCAGACTCATTTCAAGGTCGATACTCATCGACAACAGTTCGATAAAACAAGCACCTTCTTCCTCAGGAGACGAGGAGACCAACCTCGGAGCGTTCAGAGCCTACATGACAGAATACCTCAAAGGGCACCCCATGATATCAAACGATCACATTATAATGACTCGGCTCATGCAGGGAGACGCCTATGGCACCCCTTTACAGATATATTGCTTCGCGGCAACTACCGAATGGGCGAAATATGAGTCCATACAAAGCGAAATCGTCGAACATGCCATAATGACATGCCCGACGTTTCACCTTGCTGTATCTGATTGTAACTTTGTTTCTACTTGACAATGAGACGTGCAACACCGGCGACATCGTTTCCGCTGAAGCGAACGATATACACTCCCGATGTCAATCGGTCGGTGAATATTTCCCGACCCTGACCCGAGGTCATCAATACACCATTAATCGAATACACTTCATATCGTGCATCGACATTGGCCACCACTGCCTCACCGGCATTTACCGGATTGGGAGATATTACAATTTCCTGTTTTTTATCAACCGCAATCGTCTCAATCCCGCCAACTTCGGGATCAACGGCGGTATAGACACCATTAATGGCATGAACCTCTATGCGATGAGTCGTACCCGAGGCATCGCTCAAATAAAACGTTACTCCGCCGATTGTCACAGGATATGATGCCATGTCATCGGCGGCGACAAGCTCGCTAATCGCAATCTTATAATCATTCACCACCGAAGCCGCAAATGCAGGGGTAAATTCTATCCAAGACGATCTGCCACCGGCTCCCGCTTTGACCGACACCGTCATATTCTTTATTTTTGCATCACCTGGATTTATCTTGAATTGCAATGAATCGGGGAGACTCCACATCGTAATATTTTTGGCAGCTCTCACATAAGTTGCGCGTGTAGAGCTTACAGTATAGTCAAACGCAAAACCTTCAGTACCCAACGCGGTCATTGAGGCATCTTTTACCGCGCCTTTTGCAAATGTCCATGTTGTTATATCAAGATTCGGGTCAAGAGCTTTATACCGGCTTTCGGGAATTTCCACTGTTACCGCAATGGTATCTGAAATACCGTCAACTGTGCCTATCACCTTTGTCGTGCCGTTTTTCACACCATGGATTTTACCTGAATCGTCAACCGTAGCGACAGCATCATCTTCACTTTTCCATGTCAATGCGCCATTGTCGAGCGGCATTTCAAGTCCGTCGACACTTGCCGTCACCTCAACAGTATAGTCGGTATATGAGTCCACCAACACATTATCCAGCCGGAAGTGAGGTTCACCCGTTCCTATAGTAACCGGAACCGTGGCGGTAGCATTGCCGATTGTGGCAGTCAGACCATGATAGCCCTCGCCCGAAGCAAACAACGATGCGCCATTGTTCACTACCTCGCCGAGACCGTCGGGACACGACAACGTGTAGCCCTGCACATTTGTATCAATCAACACACCATATTTATTGTAACCATAAATCACCGGCGTGTAGTAGCCATATTTAGGCAACTTGATATTATAATCAACAAAAGAGATAGCTGCTATTTCATTATCGGAAGGCGAAGTTGCCACGGCAAACAATGCGTTTGTCACCGCACGTTCCTTGCCGTCGCTCGGGTCGTTGCGAACACCCAAAGCATCGGTGTATAATGCCGATGAGCCACCGCCGTCAAAGTTCATTGCCACAGAGCAACCCACTTCGCGCATGATGTCGGCAAGCACCATTGTGGTACAGCCGTCAGAAACACCACGCCCGTCGACCACAAGCATAACGAGCTTTGTACCTGAAGCGTCGTGCCCCACCGCAGTGCGTGGATTCAACGAGGACAAGTGATCGATCACAGGATTTGTTTCCGTATCGAGTACCACGCCGTCTTTTAATATCGTAGGCTGTCCGCCAAGAACCTGTGTTGCAGCAATTGAATTTCCGTCAAGTTTCAACGTTGCATTCACTGTGATTACATCGCCATCGGCAAGCGATGACACAAACGTTGCAGCCGTTCCGTGTCCCGAAAGCACATATCCTCCGGCAGGAATCGCCATGCTGCCCGCAGCCGACGGCGCGCCGGTCACTTTCATTTTAACCGCCTTACCCAAAGCGATTGAACCTTCAACAGGGGTCAATACGACTTCCGTTCCGTAGCTGTTTGTTCCTGTAGTCGAGCCATATTTCGGAGTGTATATCACAAGATTGTTTTCTCCACGATATGCATTGACAGATGTGATAGCGTGTTCAAACGTGCCGGCTGCATTTTTCACCGTTCCGCCAATGAGCATTTGCCCGATATAGGGTTTCTTGTTTTCATCATAAGCCCAATGAGTCCACCCATTGTTTGCGGCATAATACACTTCACCATCGACCGCAGTCGTTCCAATAGGTGCACTGCCGCCAAAGAAATCGGCATTCACACCGGCAAAATACAATGCGCCCTCGGTGTTGTGAGCCGAAGCCATCGATGACACTGTCGCCACAGACACAATTTTATCTGAAGCCATAACGGCACGCATATCCACATAGGGATTGGTCAAATCGGTTGTCGTATAAAAAATATTGAGGTCATAAGCGCCGGTAGCTTTAACCGATGTCTGCGTAGTTCCGGGACCTATCTGGACATGAAACAGCGTATCCACGGCATAGGTATTACCTTTCAAGGTCCATTGTGTAGCAGCCAATCCGGTAAATGGAAGAGCCGCAATCATGGCAAATAAAAGTTTTCTCATTGTCATATAGTTGTTTAAGGGTTTGACTTTCAAAT
>CAZBUT010000136.1:0-5055 GCA_964495165.1 uncultured Muribaculaceae bacterium
ATTGATTGTAAATCAATTAAATTTTAACTAAAAAATCGGTGACGAAGTCAGGAGAGTGATCAATTATTGACGACCTGAAACTGTTACGTCGCGAGAAATCTTTGAAACGAGTCCTTGAAGAACTTTGCCCGGACCAAGTTCAACAAATTCTGTAGCACCGTCGGCAACCATGTTCTGTACCGATTGTGTCCAGCGCACAGGAGCTGTGAGTTGTACCAAAAGGTTGGATTTAATCTCAGTCGGATCAGTGTGGGGTTTAGCGTCAACATTTTGATAAACCGGACAAATAGGGGCGTTGAATTGAGTTTTCTCAATCGCCTCGGCCAATTCTGCGCGAGCCGGTTCCATGCAAGGAGAATGGAAGGCACCGCCTACTTTAAGTTTCAATGCACGTTTGGCTCCGGCTGCAAGGAGTTTTTCACAAGCGGCGTCAATTGCCGGCTCTTCTCCGGAAATAACAATCTGTCCGGGACAATTATAATTGGCACATACAACAACACCATCTATACTTGCACAAATTTCTTCAACTGTAGAATCGGGGAGTGCAAGCACAGCGGCCATTGTCGAAGGTTTTAACTCACATGCTTTTTGCATTGCCATAGCGCGGGCTGATACTAAACGAAGACCGTCTTCAAAACTTAGTGCACCTGCGGCAACGAGTGCTGAAAATTCACCAAGAGAATGCCCTGCTACCATTTCCGGAGCAAATTCCTCACCAAGAGTCTTGGCTAAAATTACAGAGTGAAGAAAAATTGCAGGTTGAGTCACTTTAGTTTGGCGGAGGTCTTCATCAGTTCCTTCAAACATTAAATCTGTGATGCGAAAGCCTAATATCTCATTGGCTTTTTCAAACAAGTCATGAGCCACAGCGTTGTTGTCGTAGAGGTCTTTTCCCATTCCAACAAATTGTGCTCCTTGACCGGGGAAAACAAATGCTTTCATAAAACGTTATCCTTATTACTTAAATGGTTATTCTTTAATAATGCGTGCAAAGGTACGGTTTTTTGTTGAATTACGGAAATTTTTCTGCAATCAATTACTGTTTGCCGCAATAAATAGTGCTTAATTGTAGGCATTTGTATTTTTATGATCTTTTTGTATTAATTTTGTGGTAAAATACTGAAAAATGAAGGAGTCAGAGATTATAAATAATATAAAATCGCGTCTGGGTATTGAACGACTGAATGAGATGCAAGAGCGCATGATGAAATGTAAGCGTCAGTCGATATTATTGTTGTCGCCTACAGGCTCGGGGAAAACGGTTGCATTTGTTTTGCCGTTGTTGAAATCGCTTTCAGCACCAAAACGGTGTGTGCAAGCTGTAGTGATAGCTCCCTCTCGTGAATTGGTACAGCAGATAGCTCTGATTGTTCGCACTGTGGCTGTAGGTTATAAGACTGTGGCTTTTTATGGCGGACATTCTATGATAGATGAAATAAAGTCATTGAGTGTTACTCCCGATATAATAGTGGCGACACCGGGGCGATTGCTTGATCATATTAATCGGCAGACGGTTGATTTGTCATCAGTGTCTTCCCTGGTCCTTGATGAATATGACAAATCTCTTGAACTTGGATTTCATGAAGAGATGCGACGTATTGTAAAGGTGATGGGGCGTTTTGGCTTGATTGTTCTGACATCGGCCACAATGTTGGGGCAATTGCCATCTTTTTTGCCATTTGGTAAACCTGAAATAGTTGATTTCACTTGTGATAACAAAGATGTTTGCGCCCGATTAAATATTATGCATGTAAAGAGTCAGAATAAAGACAAAATTGAATGTGCAATACGGTTGCTCAAATCAATGCCTAATGGAAAAGTAATAGTTTTTGTGAATCATAGAGAAAGCGTAGAACGGGTTTATGAACTTATGCGCAATTCTGGACTTCCAGTTGGTGCATACCACGGAGGACTTGAACAATTTGATAGAGAAAAGGCAATTGATTTACTCAATAATGGTACAACTCCGGTGCTTATTTCAACTGATTTAGGCGCGCGTGGATTGGATATAGATGAGGTACAGGCTGTGGTGCATTATCATCTTCCTTCAAATCAGGATAGTTGGACTCACCGCAATGGACGAACCGCGCGTATGGGAGCAGAAGGCTCGGTTTATGTTATAACCTCAGAGGGAGAACCGCTGCCTGAATATATAAGAGCCGATTGCGATTATGAACCTGGCGGTATAAGTCCGGATCCAATCAGGGCACAAGTTGCGACATTGTATTTCAACGCCGGAAAGAAAGAGAAAATTTCCCGAGGCGATATAGTCGGTTTTTTAGTAGCTAAAGGAGGGTTAGAGGCGACACGAATAGGCAAGATCATGGTAAAAGACCATTATGCACTTGTTGCTATCCCGGTCTCGCAGTCTAAGTCGGTGTTGGAAGCTGTAGCCCCTCATAAAATAAAAAATACGAGGGTAAGAGTTTCTTTGTTAAAATAAAATTGATGCCTATTTTAGTTGGCGCAACAGGTCGCGTATTGCATTTCCTGAACTTGGTCTCGGAGCATTAGGGTTAAGCATTTTACCATCTTTGTCAAAGATTACATAACGAGGTATGCTTTGAATGTTGAGCATTTGAGATAATTCACGAGGGGCAATGAATTGGTTGCCACGCAGTTGGTGCCGATCTAATGCCGCTTTCCAATCGTTGACGTCTTCATCTACCGAGATACCGATAAAAACTATCGCGTCGTTATCAATTGTGCGTTCAAGTTCTTTAAGATGTGGAATCTCCATGTTGCATGGTCCGCACCATGAGGCCCAAAAATCGACATATATGTATTTGCCTTTGAACTCACTCAGGGAGTGAATGTTTCCGGAAGTATCACATAACTCTACATCTGGAGCCGGGGCTCCTATCTTATTGTAATTGATGAGCATCGCAATCTCCTTGGCAAGGTGACCGGCTCCTGGCATTTGTTCTAATTGTGCAACAGATTTTATGCCGTCGGTTGCCTCTTCCGGAAGTGTTTTTAATAATCTGGAATAATAATCCTGAATTTGTCGGGTCACATGTATTCTGTCAATGTGACCGCGAAGACGTATGTAATTTTTTATGTCGGTAGTGCTTGATTTGTCGGCTAAAGAGTCGGCATATTGTGTTATGCGGGTGAGATATGTTGTTATCAGACTATCATTGGCCGGTGGTATACTCTGTAGGTGCAGAATCAAAAAATCCTGATAGTATGATACAAGAATCTTGTTGTTTTCGTCTTGCGGCTCAAATTGTGTTTCAGAGCCATTGTTTTGAATGTTTATAATTATTGCCGATTTATCGGGATTCAAATAAACAGGTGCATATAGTTGTGTGGCTTTTGAGTCGGTTGACCCTTTGGCTACTGCGGCAATATGCGCAAATGCAGGTTGCTCAATGTTGACTGAGATACTATATGATTTGTTGTTTTTGTCGTATGTGAATTTATTGGGTTCCTGGTCAGTGTTGAAAAAATATATTTCAGCTTCACTGATATTTTCCCCGGAAATTTTCCCGGAGATTGTAATCGTCTCGGCATTAGCCGACAACGAAATCAAAATAGCCGTTATTGCAGTTAATAATCGTGTGGACATTCTATTTATCTTGATAGGTGTTATTGAGCAATGGTTCCAAGCTCTTTTATTGCTCCTGTCTTTGGGTCGAATATGACGTAGGCCGGAGCTTTCTTATCAGTAAATAAATTCGGATCAAGACCAAATACAACTCCGTATTGTGCAACATCAAACGTGTCTTCAGAAATTATATTACCGGCATATTCTGCTTTTATAGTTGCTTTCCCCGGGATTCGATAAGCGACACCTCCTTCAGGGAATTGTTTTACTTGTCCGGTTTTTTCGTTGATGGGCAATTCTCCTTGTTCAATAATGTTTAAAGAGATGTATATCGGCTCTCCTGATAAATCGGTCGAATCTACAATGCCGTATGAGTCGGAGATGCGTGCGATGATAGTCTCAGAAGAAATTGTGTCTGGTTCAAATGTAAAAGTCTTTACATCTGTAGATTTTTGCTCTGTTCCCAAAAACATTGCTGTCAACGCAGCTTCTTGTGCCGATATATTGTCTAATGTCAATTTCATTGCCTGGCCATCAGGAGGCATTTGGTCGGCTTGCCCTGTAATAAGGTCTGTGCGACTTTGACGCAAAGCGTATATTTGTTGAGCTGCAAGTTCTGCTCTTTTTGCTGAGGATTGGCTTTGGAGCATTTCTTGGCTGATGACCTGTTTGGCAGCATCTGTTTCAAGAGCAGAAGGTTGCGGTGCAACGGCTAACGGGAGTGTCGGTTGCGGTTGGTCGGCGATATTCTCTGTATTGATTGCTAAAGGGAAGATTTCTTCGTTAATAATCAAAAATGGCGTAGTGCCTTTTTTGAATTGCATTAAATACCGTTCGTCTGAATTTGCTTTTCCGCGAGATGTTATAGTGATTGATTTTACCGACCAAGATTGTACATGTTTGGCTATTGGGTTGTCGGCATCAAGATATTTTTTTGCATATTTATAGTACTCACCAGGTTGTTTGACGGTCTGTTCTGCTTCAATTGTGATGTCAAACACTGTTGTCGGCAGATTATATATCAACCCATATTCGTTTACTTTGGTGGCTGTGAGTTTTTGGGTCGTTTGTCCAAAAGCCGATGTCGCTATAAAAAAAGCCGATGCTATAGTTAAAAATATTTTCATTAAAATTGATTATTACTCCATTATATATTTAATTGCTCGCCCTATGTTATTGGCAATATCTCCGGCTGTTACGCCATATTGCCCATGTTCTTCAGCCGCAATATCTCCGGCAACTCCATGAATGTATGTCCCGAGAAGTGCACTTATTTCGGGTTTGTACCCTTGAGCCATAAATGCTGCGATTGTGCCGGTCAGTACGTCTCCGCTACCACCTGTTGCCATGGCCGGATTGCCCGATGAATTGAAATAAATTTTACCGTCGGGTCTTACAATTGCAGTATGATGACCTTTTAATACAATGATTATATTGTAGTATCGAGACATCTCAAGGGCTTTTGTCAAACGTGTTTCAGCATCGGGTTGTGCACCGAATAGCCT
>CAZBUT010000137.1:0-5030 GCA_964495165.1 uncultured Muribaculaceae bacterium
GCTGTTTTAACGATTGTTTACCCTTCTTCGCTACAGAATGTTTGTACTTTTTCCCACCAACTTGTGCTGTTTTTCTGCATTTTGCGCAGTTGAGCCAAGTCCTCTTTCCAGTTTTTGGATTTCGGATTGGAGTCTTTATGAATGAAATCACATGCCTCTGTGATTTTTACTTTAATGTCAAATTCGCCTGTACCCCACATCGGTTCTGTTGCCGAGATAGGCATGTAGGAACGAGGTACTACAAAACAATCACCATTTATCTCAATGAGATTTGTGTCAAGTGCAAGTTTCGGAATTTCATTGATGTTTGAATTACGCAGAGTAGTCCTATTTTCCAGAACCTTCTTGCGGCTATAGATATATGCGCTGTCTACTATGTTCCGAGGGTCTATTGAGATGTTCATGCGGAAAGTTCCGAGTTCGACATTTTTCATCAACATCACCGCCTCATTTATCCATGAAGATGAGAGCGTGAGCGAAAGACCTATGTTGAGGTTTTCTCGTTCGTCGAAGGAGAAAGAGTTGTCACGTTCACATTCCTTAGCGGCCTTATCGTGGGTAGAAATGCGGTTTGCGTTCAAATTTGGCAAGTGGCAATTGTAGGGGTAAAAAATCAATGTGTCGAGCACTAAATTGAACTTGCTGTGAAAAAACAAGTTGTCGAGTTTGGCGGTGTCGATGTGGCACGACAAGTAAAGTGTTTTTTTGCCATTGTTCATACCGGTGATGTTAAACCCGTCGAAGTTGATGTCGGTGGGATCAAGGGGTCCCGACATCGAGGGGCTTTTATAGAAATTCTTTAATCCGTTGATGATGATAGTGCTGTCGGTGTAGGAGCATTCATTTCTTATTAATTGTTCCCACTCCCGTTTCTTTTTATCTTTGTTTTCTATGAGGTTGAAAACCTGGGTTGTGACAACATTTACCACCCCAGAAATGCCACCGGTGAGAATCGCGATGCCTACATCAGATAAAAAACCTTTGCTTTGGTCGGAGTTCAGCGAATCCATGGTATTTGCAACATATTCGTTGATAACATGTTGAGATTCACCTCCCATTTTGTTGAATTTGATAAAGTAGCCATCGGCAGGTTTTGCGTCGTGAAGTGCAGGGTTGCCACCGCGCGGAGCAGGATTGCCTTCCTTTGAATTTACAGGAGGCAGTGCCGACATTGAAAATGCCGTAATGACCGACATTGCCAGAATAAAAAGTTTTTTTAGTTTCATAGGGTCATATATTAAATTGTTTATTTGTCTATTGCATCGATGAGGATAAACGCGTTGCGGTATTGCGGTTTGTCATATTTTGTTTGAGACTCGTAAATCACCTCGCCGGCAAGTCTCGCCGGATTGAATTTGCGGCGCGCCACATCTACCGGAGTGCACAATACGTCTCGGGCTTTATCAAATGCCGTGTGCAGGTCATCACCGGCTTTCATGTGCTTGTATAACGCAGTCATGAAAATGCGTGTCGCTTCATCGGAAACGCTCCACAAACTCACAATCATAGCTCCGACACCGGCGTTTTTCAGTCCGCGCTGAATGCCGTAAACACCGTCGGCGGTCACATATCCAAGTCCCGTTTGACATGCCGATGCCACAAACAGGTTCACATTCTCCAGATTTGATGCCGAGATTTCACGTGCCGATAGAATGCCGTCGCTGTTTGCCGAGTCAAACCGCCGGTTTTTTATATTTGTCTCTGCACCGGCAAACATGAACGCGCTTTCCGATAAAGTGCGGTCAGAAGCACAGGCGTTAAGCATCTCTGACGGGTCGGGCGCAACTCCGCCAAAACAACCATGTGTCGATAAATGTATGATGTTATAGTTGTTGCCTATGGTTAGAAGCGTACCCTCGGTTGCACTGCTTCCATGGAGCAATGTATCGGTGTCGTTGTCGCGCATGTCATAAATCGAAGCGCACTCTTGAGCTGCGCCTGTCAGATATTTTATGCGAGGATTGAGCCGGGCGATGAATTTATATGCGCTGTGGTCGTTTGCCGAATTTCGGTCGGGCGCAATTCTTGAATTATAATTTATGCCTCCGCATATCAATGCGTTGTCAAGTGTCTTTGTGTCAACCGGATTAATCAATTGCCGGGTGGAGGTGAGACGATAGGTCTTCAGACCGGAATATTCGGCGGGAAGCACGTATTCGATTGCAATCTGATGAAAAATGCCGTCGGGCGCAAAATATATGTTCTGTGCCGAGCCTATAGCATCCATAAGGTCTTTTGTCCAGATCAGGCGGCTAAATGAGGTGTCGTTGTATAAATAATCTTTTCTGTCGCCGAGATTGGTGCTGAGAACGTCAAATACAGTCAATCCATTGGCAAGACGGTAGTTGCGATAGTCGTCGGTTGCCGCAAGTTTTACAAATTGAGGCTTCCCGTTTTTCTTCAAGACAAGAGCGCCTATATTTTGACGGTGGTTGCGTTCATACTGTACAAATTCAATCGCACAATCGTTTTTTGAGAGATGTCTGCTGATGTCTTTCCAGGTGTATTTGAGTGACGATAAAAACTCATTGACATTTTTGTCGGCACGTAGCCGCGTCATGACAGATTGTTCAAACGCTTGCAATTCTTTTTCGGCCGCTTCCTGGTTTTGCTGTGAATAGACCTTTTTTTGCAGATTTTTGTAGCGGAATTTCTCGTCATCGCTTAGCAGATTGAAGAAATTGCGGTTAAGTTGCAATAAAATACCTTTGTTAAACAAAGTGACATTATATAATAGTTGTGGCGATTTATCTTCAAGACGGTAACAATCGGCGATAAACGGGCGTATTCTCATCCAATAATGCTCGCGCTGTTCGGCGGTCATCAATGCAAATTTCAGTGCCACATGTTTTTGCTGTGCGTTGTAAAACCGTTGATAGTAACTTTCGGGGTCTTCTTCACAGATGCCTGTTGCTTCCTCTTGCAATGACAGTATTTTCCCTTTTTTGCGCAACGCTTCGGCATACCTGTCATCGGAACCGCCGTAATAGCTCAATGCCTCTTTTATTTGGGCGAGAGCGTCGGTATATTGTCCCGATTGAGCCAGACATAGAGCATATTGCGTATATGTTTCATACAGATTATCGATAGGTCCGTTGTATTCATAGAAATCCTTGACTATGGACAAGTGCTTCACGGCTGCTTTGTAGTCACGCAATTTGTAATACAACTGCGCAAGCTCGGCATGTACCGTAATCGAATCAGACGCACGGGTATAACTCCCAAGTTCCCGATAATACTCCAATGCGGTTTCATAACTGCCGAGCGCATTGTAGTAATACGTTTTATCGTAATCGCCCATTGCATAATAGTAGCCGCCATACATTTTCATGTTTCTGACATAATACATTTTATAGTTCTCGTTATAGAACTTGCCTTTGTCGTTGCGCGATTTAATGATGTGGCTGTCATTGTCAAGCAGTTCGCGCATCAAAGCGATGCCGTTGAGTTGATAGGCACATTCCCACTCGCTGCGCATGTTGCGCATATAATCCTTGAATGCATTATCGGGCAATTCGTAAGGTTTAACGCTGTCGGCATTAAGCACCGAGTCTATTTCAAGCCGCAACGCGCGGTGTTGCTTCATGGCGGTGAAGTAGTCGTGATTCAGTCCGGCAACAATTGCGTTTTCATACTTTTGCAATTGAACATCGCTGAAGCCATGCCACGCCAATGAGCCTATTGCCGTGAAAAGTGTGATTATTATGGTGATTGCTAATCGCGTCATCGTTTCTTGGGATTGTAATTTGCAATTGTGACGGCCTCGCCGGTATTGTTGTTGTTTTGGATTGTAATGGTGATTATGTCTGAGGCCGTTAATGCCTCGTTTATGATAAAATAGGTGATGCCGTTCTCGACTACTGTGTCATCGACTTCATTCTCGGTTTCACCTCGTTTTACTTTGACCGAGTATGCAAATTTGCTTGCCTTGCGACACGGGAAAAACGCGAAAATCTGTTTGCCATTGCGTTTAGTAACTTCATAGGAAACGGTGCTGCCACCTTTAAGCGATTTTTCATATACCGAGTAGTCGTAACGCGGATCGGCTCCGTTGCAAAACACGCCTCCGTCATTGTAAGCACCGTCGCGATTGGTGAAAATCTTCCACGCCACATCGTTTATGCCGAATTTTGAAACTTTTTCGGTGATTTTACACTCATTTGCTTTGTCGGTAGGCAATTCGTCCATCAACGTCCAAGAGAGATTGTTTTTCAACTCAGAGTAAGCCTGCTCACGAGTCCCTTTGTTCTGCAAATTGCGTATATCGTTGATGAGCTTGTCCAAGTTCTTGTCGGGGTAAATTGTCGACTCGCTTGTTTGAGCCAAAGCACCGGGGGCCGAGATAAAGCATATAACTGCAATGAGGTATTTAAGCATGATATATCGCGATTAGAATTGTTTCATGTATTGGTTGCTGTCGGACAGAGAAGAGTTTGTCACAGACATCGTATTAGCTTTTTTTGTCCTTGATTGAGGTTGTTGCGTTGTAATCTCATTGAGCCGGCGGGTTGCGATGTCGATAATTTCTCTTGCCGTAGGGCGCAATGCCGGTGTATAGTCAAGGCATCGTTTGACCAATAGGCTCAGAACTTCGGAATATCGGTCGCGTCTGAATGAGGGCAGGGGTGTGTCGATCGATTGTTTTTTGCCGCCTTGCCCGCTGAAAATGGGTGTTGACATTAACAGCATGAATGCCGATGCCCCCAATGACCATATATCGCTTGCTGATGTCAGGCGTTCTCCCGATTTTGACCATTCGGGCGCGCTATAGGAGTATGAACTTTTGTCCTCTTCGATATTTTCTGTTTCAGTGTTTGCTTGCGTAGTGTTACGGCAACCACCGAAGTCGCTGATGATAAAGCGGTCATCGTTAATCAGTATGTTGGACGGTTTTATATCGAGGTGCATATATCCTTTTTCGTGCAATGCCGCCAACCCCGATGCCACGTCGCTGATAAATCGCCATAACATGCACTCTGAAAAGTACATGGTGTAAATCCGAAGACTTCTGATGTATGCTTGACAAAGCA
>CAZBUT010000138.1:0-5020 GCA_964495165.1 uncultured Muribaculaceae bacterium
GCTGTAATATTGCCGAAATTGCCACTTGGGACAGAGACAACAATTTTATTCAACGGCTTTCCCATACGTGCCAATTGTGCATAAGCATAGAAATAATAAAACATCTGAGGAAGGAACCGGGCGACATTAATCGAGTTGGCCGACGTTAATTGCATCTTTTCGTTAAGTTCCTTATCCATAAATGCATTTTTAACCAATGCCTGGCAATCATCAAATGTGCCACTAACTTCAATAGCTGTAATATTTGCGCCTAATGTTGTAAACTGAGCTTCTTGTATTTTGCTTACTTTACCTTTAGGATAAAGCACAAAAACTCTCACACCCGGGACATTCAAAAATCCGTTTGCAACAGCACTTCCCGTATCGCCCGATGTAGCGACAAGCACATTAACCATATCTTTGCCTTGCTTCTTGTTGAAATAGCCAAGCAAGCGGGCCATAAATCGCGCACCGACATCTTTAAATGCCAACGTCGGTCCATGAAACAACTCAAGGCTGTAACGATTCTTATCTACATGAACAAGTGGGATATCAAAGTTCAAAGTATCTTTAACGATATTTTTTAAAGTCTCTGATTCTATATCTTGTCCAAACAATGTATTAGCTACAACATAGGCTATATCGGGTAAAGACATTTCCGATATATTGTTAAAAAACGCTTTGGGTATGGTCGGGATTACTTCCGGCATAAACAATCCTCTGTCAGCTGCCAAGCCATGCACAACGGCTTCTTGCAGGCTCACTTTTGGTGAATTTCCGTTTGTACTGTAATATTGCATTATATTTTATTTTAGTAATTCTTTAATAAATTCGTCCTGCGACAATAAGCCATAACTTCCCTCTAATGCCGATTGTTCATCATAACGTTCAACTGCATCGGGGGTAATCCCCGGTTTATATATAACGAAAGGCACAGGGTTGGCAGTATGCGTGCGTATATGACATGGAGTAGGGTGGTCGGGCAGAACCGCTATTGCAACAGGTTCATTCATCGCCATTGTTGCTGCCAACAATGGCTTTAACACCCTATTGTCAAGATACTCTATCGTGCGTATTTTCAAGTCACAATCGCCCTCATGACCGGCTTCATCACTTGCTTCAATGTGCAGAAACACAAAATCATTGTCCTTAAGAGCTTCGATTGCGGCTGTTGCTTTTCCTTCATAATTGGTGTCATACAATCCGGTAGCACCTTCAACCAATACAGGTTTCAAGCCGGCATATACGCCTATACCCCGAATCAAATCTACTGCCGAAATCACCACTCCGCTTTTCAGCCCGTAAATTTCCTGCATAGTCTGCATCGAAGGCTTATATCCTGGCGACCAAGGCCAAATGCTGTTTGCCGGATCTTTACCTTCCGCTATGCGTTTTAAATTAACCGGATGTTGCGATAACAATTCCTGTGACTTTAATATCAACGCATTTATCATATCGGCTGTAGTTTCTGCCTCGTCGGTCTCAGGCTTTATCATTTCATCAAGGAAATAAGCACCCGGGACATCATGCGGGGGAGTACAATGTAAATGCTTATCAGCACCTTTGATTTTCAACAAGTGTCGATAGGAGACACCGGGGTAAAACGAAACCCGCTCATCGCCCAACTCTTGTTGCAAAAACAGCATTAATTCTGTCGCCTCTTCAGTTGTAATATGACCTGCCGAGTGATTCTTTATCTTGCCGTCTTCTATGCATATCAAGTTACAGCGCATTGCCATTTCTCCTTCATCGATAGGAATACCCATGCTCGCAGCTTCAAGAGATCCTCGCCCTTCAAAAACTTTTGCTACATCATATCCCAATACCGATAAATTGGCAATCTCGCTTCCGGGGTGAAATCCGGCAGGCACAGTCGAAAGCATTCCTACCTTGCCGTTTTTCGCAAGGTAATCCATCACGGGAGTTTCTGCGGCTTGCAACGGCGTGCGGTTTCCAAGTTCCGCAATTGGTTCATCGGCCATGCCGTCGCCTAAAACTATAATATACTTCATTGCATCATCTGATATTGGCAATACTTATAATATCGGCAAACACTCCGGCGGCAGTCACTTCAGCACCTGCGCCATAACCCTTGATCACCATTGGATACTCATTATAGCGTTCAGTTGTAATCAAAATTACGTTGTTGCTGCCTTCCAATGAATAGAATGGGTGAGAGGAGTTCACTGTTTGCAACCCTACTTCAACATTACCGTCTTCCAAACGTGCAACAAAGCGGAAATGTTCATCATGTTTCGATGCCTCTATGCACTTTTGCTCAAATTCGGCATCAAGTTCAGAAATATTGCGCAAGAAATCTTCGATTGTACCTTCAAAATACTTGTCGGGGACAAATAAATTGCGTTTAACATCTTCCTGCTCTACTTTATATCCGGCTTCACGGGCAAGTATCACAAGTTTTCTCACCACATCTTTACCACTAAGGTCCACGCGAGGATCGGGTTCGCTATATCCGGCTTCACGAGCCATTACAATAGCTTTGCTGAGAGGCGTCTGCGGGCTTAAAACATTGAATATATAATTCAGCGTACCCGACAGCACTGCTTCTATCTTAAGTATCTTGTCTCCCGAGTTTATCAAATTGTTTATAGTATTGATAATGGGCAAACCGGCACCTACATTTGTTTCAAACAAGAATTTTACATCTTTCTTGCGAGCAATGCCTTTGAGTTTGGCATAGTTGGAATATTCCGACGATGCAGCAATTTTGTTGGCGGCAACCACATTCACGTTGTGAGACAGCAACTCGTCATATAACGAAGCTATTTCGGGGCTTGCAGTGCAATCCACAAACACCGAATTAAATATATTCATGCCTATAACTTCGTCTTTTATGCGTTGGGGAGTCGCCTCGATACTTGCTTCGTCCAATTGTTGCTTATAGTTCTCTATATCTATTCCGTCTCGGTCAAATATACATTTGCGGGAATTGGAGATACCCACAACTTTCAATGCAAGAGCCTTGTTTTTCAATAGGTTTTCTTGCTGACGCCGTATCTGTTCCAACAAATGGCGACCGACAGTGCCGACACCCACGATAAACAGATTTAACACCTGTGTTTCTGACAAGAAGAATGAATCGTGAATCACATTTAATGCCTTGCGCAGGTTCTTAAGATCAATAACAAACGATATATTGGTTTCAGATGCTCCTTGCGAACAAGCGATGATACTGATACCATTACGACCGAGAGTGTTAAACAATTTACCGGCAATACCGGTTGTATGTTTCATATTTTCACCCACGATTGCCACCGTAGCCAGATTGCGCTCGGGGGTGATTTCACTCAATTCGCCACTTTGCAACTCGTTGGCAAATTCTTCTTGCAACACCTGCACTGCCAAATCGGCATCGGCATTTTTAACGGCAAACGACGTATTGTTTTCGCTCGACGCTTGCGACACAAGGAACACGCTCACTCCATTTTTGGCCAACGCGTTAAATATGCGGGCATTAATACCTACTATGCCCACCATTCCAAGACCTGAAACGGTAATCAAACATGTGTCATTGATTGATGATATACCCTTGATTGCCTTTACTTCTGAGCTCGGGCGTTGTTCTGAAATGAGTGTACCCGGAGCAGTGTGGTTAAACGTATTCTTAATTTTTATGGGTATATTTTTATGATATACAGGATAGATTGTAGGAGGATAAATAACTTTAGCGCCGAAGTTGCACAACTCCATTGCTTCGATAAACGACAAATGGTCGATGACATAGGTATTATTTATCACACGTGGGTCGGCAGTCATAAATCCGTCAACATCGGTCCATATCTCAAGTATAGATGCATCAAGCGAGGCGGCGAGTATCGCAGCTGTGTAATCGCTGCCACCACGCCCCAAATTGGTAATATCACCATTATCATTTGACGAGATGAATCCCGGCACTATGGCAACCTCAAAATTGTTGTTGTCAAATGTCGCATGTATCAACTCTTGTGTCAAATCATTGTTCAAAATATGTTTGCCAAACTGTTTTTCAGTTTTGATAAAATTTCTTGAATCATAGTGCAATGCCTTGTTTATGATGCGGCTAATGATTACTGAAGACAATCTTTCTCCGTAGCTGACAATTATATCAAGCGTTCTTTCCGACAAATCCCTGATTAGATTGACTCCGCGATATATATTGCCCAATTCTTCGAGCAACGGGTTTACGATAGACTTCACGTCAAGTTGCTTTTCTTTTGGCACAATCCCGTCAATCACCTGGTTGTGACGTTCGACTATGTGGGCGTATGATTCAAGATAAGTTATATCTCCTTTTGCTGCAAGCTGAGCGGTATTTATCAATTTATCTGTGATTCCGCCAAGAGCAGAGACCACTACAATCACCTGTTCGTCACACGACTCAACAATCATTTTAACGTGGCGCAAACTCTCGACAGTTCCCACCGATGTTCCGCCAAACTTCAAGACTTTCATTTGTATTTATCGTAAATATATGAATATTCTAATTTTTTACAAATTTACAAATAAAACTGAGTCGGGGCATAAGATTCCGCACCAATTTTATCAAAAAAGCGACTATTCAACACATTCAATCAAAAAAGGTCGCGATGCCGGCGACACCACGACCTTCCTATAGAGTGTTAATCACAACACAAAAGCATGATAAAAACTTCGCCCATTAAAAGACAAAAAACATTTAAAGTAAGCCGTGCGGTCAACACGATTATAATTTATAAAAGTAAACTATATTTGAATAATCAATGCTCTATGATCGCTAATGGACCTATCCCATTTAGCAATTTCAAAATGCTCTATTTTAAAGTTTGAAAAAGCATAATCAATAAAAAATGGTTTTGATATGTCAAACCTAAAATAAAAAGTTGATGATGTTTCTTTTCCTAATTGCTCATTATACATCGAATGGTAAATGCTATAAATATCATAAGATTTCAGCAACCCAAAAATATCTTCTATCGAATGTTTACCAGGTTGACCAACATAACAATTAAAATCTCCACATATCAATATTTTATTATCGCCGAAATACTTGAGATACTCTTGT
>CAZBUT010000139.1:0-5016 GCA_964495165.1 uncultured Muribaculaceae bacterium
ATGAGAGCTTTTTGTTTTACCGATAATGATTCAAATTCAGGGACTTTGTATCGAAGTACCTCAATGTCGGCAAAACGATCGGCAGTATAGTCAAATTCATCGACTTGCTGCCCGTTTTTTGTGCCACAAGATGAGATTGATAGCGCAATCATTGCACTTGGAATTAATTTGTTAATAAAAGACATGATTGATATTATTTAGAAACTGATAAATCTATGATTATAGAACTGGTATTATTCAACGTAAAGAATAAGCCCTTTGAGGTATTCCCCTTCGGGATGATATATGTTGATAGGGTGGTCGGCCGGCTGAGTCAGTTGGTGCAGGATTCTTACTTTGCGCTTTGACATTGCGGCGGCAGAGAATACGGCAAGGCGGAATTGCTCTTTACTGATAGCTTGAGAACAAGAAAATGTGAACAATATTCCACCTGGACGTATTTTTTCAAACGCTTTAGCGTTTAGTTTACGATAACCGATGAGTGCGTTTTTAATTGCACTGCGATGTTTGGCAAAAGCCGGCGGGTCGAGAATGATGAGGTCGTATTGATTATCGATAGAGCCGAGAAATTTGAATGCGTCTTCGGCAAATGCTTTGTGACGGGTGTCGCCTGGAAAATTTAATTCAACATTGGCGTTGGTCAGAGCAATTGCTTTGGCTGAACTGTCGACAGAGTGTACCATGTTGGCCCCGCCTCTCATTGCGTAAAAAGAAAATCCGCCGGTGTAGCAAAACATGTTAAGGACATTACGCCCGGCTGCAAATTGCTCAAGCAAGCGACGGTTGTCGCGCTGATCGACAAAAAATCCGGTTTTTTGCCCTTTTAGCCAATCTACGTGAAATTTTAATCCGTTCTCGACTGCGATATTAGTCTCAAATCGCCCTATTATATAATCGTTTTGCGGGTCGAGTTGAGCCTTGTAGGGTAATGTAGTTTCAGATTTGTAATATACATTCTCAACGCCAATTTCAGCAATGCCGACGATGACATTAGCAATCAGGTTGCGAGCAAAATGCATTCCCGGAGAGTGAGCTTGTACAACGGCGGTATTACCATAGATGTCGATAATGAGCCCGGGAAGAAAGTCGCCCTCTCCGTGGACGAGCCGATAGGCGTTGTTGTCGTCTCTTATCAAATTTAATGATTTACGCAGACGATATGCGGCAAGCAGTCTTTCTTCAAAAAAACTTTCATCGACCGATATATTGTCAAACGATAAAATTCTCACGGCGATGCTACCGATTTGAAAATGTCCGATTCCAATAAAACGACCGTCATGGGAAACAACGCTTACGATGTCGCCTTCTTCTATATTGGCCGGAATTTGCTCTACTGCGCCTGAAAACACCCACGGGTGAAATCTAAGCAGGGATTCTTCCTTCCCCTTTTTGAGTTTGATGATCTTATAATCGCTCATGAAAAAGATTATTTAAAGAAGAAACGATATATATCATTGCCGTTGGCAAAAAGCAATAACAAAAGTATGAATATCATGCCGGCGATTTGGGCATATTCAAGGAATTTATCGCTCGGTTTGCGTCGGGCAACGATTTCATAAATGAGAAACAGTACATGTCCACCATCGAGGGCCGGAATTGGCAATATATTCATAAAAGCAAGAGCAACAGACAAAAATGCAGTTATTTCCCAGAAAGAACGCCAATTCCATTTTTCAGGGAAAATGCTGCCTATTGCACCAAAACCACCAAGGCTTTGTGCCCCCTCTTTGCTGAATACGTGCTTCATTGAACTTACATAGGAGGTTAATGTAGAAACTCCGATTTCCCAGCCTTTGGGGAATGACTCAAAAAATGAGTATTCAGTAATGTCGATAGGGTATATGTCTGTTATGGGGCGGAGTTGTACTCCGATTTTCCCATTTTCGGTAGGTGTTATCGGCAAATATATTATAGAGTCGGCACGCATAACGCCAAGTTGAGTCGGTTTGCCTGCATGTTGCATCAATGCAGGTGTGAATTCTGTGTATGACGGGGTTTTTACATCTCCTACACTGATGATGTGGTCGCCTTCTTGCAAACCGGCTTTTTGAGCAGGTTCTCCGGGAGATAGTTTTTGTACATAAACCGGAACTCTGTAGGCAAAAAAGCCTTCATCGTCATTGAGACGGAAAATGAAGTTGTCAGGGATAGGAATGTTAACTGTGTCTTTTTTATTGCGTAAAACTGTTACGACCTTGGCCTCTACCATTTTAAACGCGTGATCTCTGTCGCTAATGTCGAGTTTAACCCCATCGGCCATCAAAGGAATATCCCCGTTTTGAAATCCAACTTCTTTAGCTGCCTCAACATAGTCAAATCCTTCTCTGGCGTTTTCAAAAGCAATTGTTTTTTCTCCCCAGCAATAGGCAATGCCGGTGTAAATAAATATGGCAAGTATGAAATTGAAAACCACTCCGGCAATCATTACAAGCAATCGTTGCCATGCCGGCTTGGCTCTGAATTCCCATGTTTGGACAGGTTGAGAGAGTTGCTCTTTGTCCATTGATTCATCGATCATACCTGCTATTTTTACATATCCGCCAAGCGGCAACCAGCCGATACCGTATTCGGTATCTCTCCATGTTGGTTTAAGGCTTCCATCCGGATTTAGTTTCTTGGCTTCTTTGGGCTTCCATTTAAATAATGAAAACCATGGGTCAAAAAACAGGTAGAATTTTTCTACTTTGATGCCGAACATTCGGGCAAATATGTAATGACCAAATTCGTGTATTATTACAAGAATGGCAAATGCGGCTATAAGTTGTAGCGCTTTAAAGATAAATGTTTCCATTATGATATTGAATTGATAATAGACTCGGCATAGCGACGAGTCTCAGTGTTAGTGTTTACATAATCTTCAAAAGCCGGAGTCTCTATGTGTGAAATATACTCAAGCGATTGCATGATTATGCGGTATATGTCTAAAAATTTTATTTGACGATTCAAAAAAGCGGCAACAGCAATTTCGTTTGCGGCGTTTATTACACATGCAGTATTCCCTCCTCGGCTTAATGCATAATAGGCCAAGCCTAAGCATGGAAATTTATCGGTGTCGGGTTGCTCAAATGTGAGGCTGGCGTAGTCCGATAGGTTTAGTTTGCGAGATTCCGAGGGTAATCTTGTAGCGTCGCCTAATGCGTATCTTATTGGCAGATGCATGTCGGGCAATCCCAATTGCGCTTTAACAGAACCGTCGATAAACTCGACCATGGAGTGTACGATCGATTGTGGATGTACTACAGCTTCGATTTTGTCGGCATCAACGCCAAAAAGCCATTTGGCCTCTATGATTTCAAAAGCCTTATTTAGCATTGTGGCAGAGTCGATTGTTATTTTTGCTCCCATAGACCAATTGGGGTGTCGCAAAGCGTCATCGACAGTTACGGTCGCCAATTCCTCGATTGATTTTGTGCGGAATGGACCTCCTGATGCGGTGATTATGAGTTTTCTTATGGACTCGGAAGCCTCCCCTGCCAAGCATTGGTATATGGCGGAATGCTCTGAATCAACAGGTATAATTGTTGATTTAGAGCTTGTGAGCATATTAGTTACCAATTCTCCAGCGACAACGAGAGTCTCTTTGTTGGCAAGGGCAATGTCTTTCCCTGCTTTTATGGCACTCAATGTCGGCTCAAGTCCGCTATAACCTACTGCGGCTGTGACAACAACGTCGATCGAGTCGAGAGCCATCGCGTCGCAAATAGCTTTGGCTCCTGATGCGGTGTTTATGCCTAAAGGGGTTAACTCGTCATGAAGTTTTCTGTAATGATTATCGTTTGCGATAATGGCGAAAGCGGGTCTGAATTTTTTTGCCTGCAAAATGAGCAAGTCTATATTTGACCCTGCAACGAGAACCTCGACTTTGAATCGGTCGGGGTATTCTGCTACAATGTCAAGGGTTTGAGTTCCGATTGAACCGGTGGAACCCAATATGGCTATTCGTTTAAGGGGTTTCACATTAAAATTATTATGAATAAATAACATGCAAAATTAGCGCAATTTATCCATTCATTCAAATGCTTGGTATTGTTTTAAATTTATTTCGTAAATTATATTGAGTGAACATTTATAAATTCCCTCAATGTTAAGTAGCTCCCTTGAGGAAGTTAAAGCCCGTTCTATTGGCTGCAACCATTAAAATGCTATATACTCCATGGGTGACAGAGCCGACCCATTGTGCCAGAGTTCAAATGTGAGCGGATATGTTGCCGATTGAGAAGTTCTGGCTGCCAGCCCTATGCGTTGACCTGTAATTACTTTGTCGCCTTTGGTGATAAAAGTTTCTCCGATACCGGTGTATTTTGATATGAAATCGTTGTGATGCTGTATAATGATAACATTCCCTGATGCTGGAGTGTAATAACATTCGATTACAGTGCCGTTGTATATTGAGGATATGGGGGCTAATGCCGGTGCGGTTAAGGTCAACGTGCTTGTCGGTTGCTCGTTTTCGATAACTGTAGCACCGTAAACCGGGGTGTAAAACATCATGCCTTCAGCGGCAATCGGAGCGAGAACCGACAGGTTGAACCGCTCTTGTTCCTCAAATTGCTTGACAAATTGCTGTTCGGCATTTGATGCATCAATAATTGAGTCTATGGGTATAATTTGTGCGACAGAGTCGTTGTGTTGACTCGCTGTTGTTGCTGTCGTATCAATATTATCGGTTAATATATCGGTGATTGTTGAAATGTAAGCGTTGTTGATGTTTACTGCTGTGGTTAAAGAATCGATGCGCATACTGTTTATAATGTTTTCTTGCCGTTGTGATATTTTCAGGTAGCCCGGCAGTAAAGTCCTTATTGGCGTGAAGACAATAATTGTTGTCAAGATGCAGCTAATAGCCAGCAAAACAATCAGTATTGACGCAATCACTTTTGTTCGAGACATTTTTATTGTCCATAACTCGGTTGTAGTGGCCTCATTAATGAAAGACAATCTGAACCGTTCGGTTTCATTCGTTTTTTTATGCTTTTCTTTTGCGTCCATGTTGTAAAATATTGTTCTGCAAAAGTA
>CAZBUT010000140.1:0-4957 GCA_964495165.1 uncultured Muribaculaceae bacterium
TATTGGCAATTGCCCTATGTGTAGTTTCGGGCATGTCGGCGCAAATGACAACACATGTTTTGCAGTCACGCCAATTCAGTGAATTGTATATTAACGGTGCAATGAATGTAGAATGCCGGCATTCTGAAGACTCAGCCGGTATGATAATTTATAAATCTACACCGCAAGTGGCAGATGCACTTGATTGTCATAATGCAGGAGACCGATTGAATATATCAATGGAAAAGATTAGTTCATCTGTATTGCGTAATGGATTGTCAACAATAGTGGTATATTATTCAGGACAATTGACAGCGGCATCTTTTACCGGCTCAGGAAATCTCACATTGGAAACACCGCCCCTCGGGCAATCGGCAGCTTTGCTGTTGACCGGTTCAGGAAAGTTTAAGGTTAACAATGTTACTGCAATGCGTGTGTCATGCTCGGTTACCGGTTCCGGAACCATGTCGATTGCCGGAAAAACATCGGCAAAAAATGTGACTTGCACGGTCTCTGGTTCGGGCGCGATCGAAATAGCTCATGTAAATGCTAAAACCGCAAGCGTGACGGTCAACGGTCCCGGAGATATGCTAATAAATGGCATTGCCGATAAGGCATCATTTGCACTTAAAGGCTCCGGTCAGATAGATGCGTCAAATTTCAAATGTACAGCATTGACCTCAGGCGTTTATGGCTCGGGTAAAGTGTACTATAACAAAGGCGTGTCGACTGTAAACACGTCAGGCAAAAAAGAAAATATAATAGCAAGATAATTAAAACCTCTCAATCATGAAAAAGATTACATTGTTTTTGGCATTGTTGTTTGCAGGCATGTCAGTCGCTATGGCGGGCGAGAAGACGACTATTAACCGTATGGTGTTGAAAGCTGTAAAAGATTTTGACCAGGTGGTCGTGTCGGGAGATGTTACAGTCGAATTGCGCTATAACCCTGAAAAAGAAGGATACATCGTGTATCATTACGATAAGAAAGCCAATAAAACAATAAGATGTTTTAATCAAGACAATGTGTTACATGTGCAAGGCTCAGCCGATGCGGTAATGTCGCGTATTGTCGTGTTTTATGGCGACCCTATAACAAGTATCATACATAATGGAGATGCTCGTTTGGTGGCACACCGTTTGAAATGTGATCCCGAAAGCATTACAATAATTCTGAATGGAGACGGTGATGTCAAATTTGGACGCATGAAAACAAAAAATGCTCATGTCGTAGTTAATAACACCGGTGATCTATCGGTGGAAAAAGTGAAAGTAGATAATTTTGATGTCGTGATTAACGGATCGGGAAATGTAATATTGAGAGAGTCGCCAAAGTCTCTGAACCTTACCAAAAACGGGATAGGTACAGTGAAAGATTCTGCCGAAAATTAACGTGATAGATGAAACGATATGTTATAGCTGCATTATGTGCCATGTCTATAATGGTGGCACATGCACAGGGTACAAAATATGAGTTAAGCGTTGGTGACTTCAGCGAGTTGAAAGTCTCAAACGGTGTCAACGTAGACTACAAGTGTAATCCCGATTCTGCCGGGAGTGTTGTATTTACTGCAACAGCCGATAAGGCATCTGTATTGATGTTCTCCAACAATAAAAACCGCCTTGAAGTACAGATTTCCACCGACGGTATCAAGTATAACAATCTTCCTACAGTCACGGTCTATTCCCGCTTTTTGACGAAAGTGGAAAATAGCGGAGATTCATTGGTGAGGGTATTGTCATCATCGTCAGGACCAAACTTTAAAGCTCGGCTTGTTGGAAACGGGCGTCTCGTTGTAAGAGATGTAGATGCAGTGCAGGTCGATGCGTCGATAAATACCGGAAATGGGTTACTCGTATTATATGGAAAATGTAGCTCTGCTAAGTTTAATAATACAGGAACGGGTAATATCCAAGCCGATGAGTTATTGTCAAGCAAGGCAAAATGTGTGCAAGTCGGTACCGGCTCAATCGGATGCAGTGTATCTGATGAACTGACAATCTACGGAGCTTCGGGGAAGGTGTATTATCACGGTAATCCTATAGTTAAAAACAGGTCTATTGGAGTTAAAGTGTTGCCTCTGGATAATGAGGAGTAAGACTCGTTTATACCTCAGGTGATGGACGCTGATTTGAAATTGCGCACAGCGCGCACTATAAAATGGAATGTAATTGACCGGGTTTCGTCTCAATTGCTGTATGCTGTGACCGGAATTGTGCTTGCCCGCGTCTTGACGCAAGAAGATTTTGGTCTGGTAGGAGCAATATTGGTATTCCAGGCTTTTGCGCTGTTATTTGTGGATAGTGGCTTTTCATACGCATTGATACAGCGTAAGAATCCTACGCATCTTGATTATAGCACTGTGTTGTGGTTTAATGTAGGGGTTGCAGTTTTGCTGTATGTGATATTGTGGTTTTCTGCTCCACTAATTGCATATTGTTTTCAAAATGATATGCGCCTTGTCCCGCTGTCGCGGGTGATGTTTTTATCCTTTATTATTAATGCAGCATCGATAGTGCAAACCAATAGGCTGATGAAGCAAATGGACGTGCGCATGATTGCAGTGTCCAATATATTGGGGCTTGTGGCAAGTGCTGTGGTTGGTGTAACGTTGGCACTTTCGGGGTTTGGTGCATGGGCTATAGTGTGGCAGACGATAACCTTGAACTCAGTGAAGACAATAGTGCTGTGGGTGACAAGCCGTTGGTTGCCGTTGTTAAAATTTTCTTGGCAGTCTATAAAATCCATATTTGCAGTAGGTTCGGCAATGATGATTTCATCTTTTTTCAATGTCTTGTTTCAAAACATATATTCGTTTTTCATCGGTAATCGTGTGAATTTGGTCGGGTTGGGATATTATACACAAGCCGATAAATGGAGTAAAATGGGAATATCATCATTATCTCAGGTGCTGACATCTTCTTTCCTCCCGGTGTTGTCTCAGTTTCAAGATGATAAAGAACGCTTTGCAAGAGCAACGGCCAAAATGAACCGCTTCACTGCTTATTTGCTTTTTCCCGCAATGGGGTTTTTAGTGATGATGTCAGAACCGATATTCCATGTGCTGTTTGGCTCTAAATGGGACGCGTCGATACAGTTATTTCAATTACTTTTGCTAAGAGGGGTGTTTGTTGTTCTATCGTCCTTGTATAACAATTATATACTGTCGTTGGGAAAAGCTAAAATGCTCATATATGTCGAAGCTTTGAAAGACGGCGCGGCTTTGGTTGCTCTTATAGCAACGTTGCCAATGATTGCGCTATCATATCCCGATGATTTGACTTATGGCATAAAAATACTGCTTGTAGGGCAGGTTGCGGCATCGGCGTTGACCTATGTCGTGTTGTTATTTGTAACGGCCAAGTTGACTTATCGCACGGTGTGGAGTTATATCGCAGACCTATTGCCGTATTTTGCCGAGACGTTGCTGATAATGATTCCATTGGCTGTTATTTTGCTAAACGTTGAAAACGCGCTTGTCACTTTGGCGTTGCAAGTGCTTGTTGCCGCAGTATTGTATTTGGGCGTGAATATGTTATTACGCTCAAAGATACAACGTGATGCCTTTGATTATGTTTTACACCGCTTCAGCAGTGCTAAAACCGCGAAAGAGTCAGAAGATAGAAATGACTGAACTGTGTAAATATGATAAAAATATGCGATTATAGAAAAATTTTATTTCAAATTTAGACGATTTACGATTATAATTTATACATTTGTAATCGAAATAAAACATTTCGCAGAATAGCAATAAAACAAATAAGCACAAAAGTAGACAATTGTTATATATTTCGTTGTGATAACGGGAATATAACGGGCATGCGATCTTCCCCCGGTCGCATGTTTTTTTATGTAATTATGCATTAAGGGTTAGGCGCTTTGCATTAAAAATTGTATCTTTGCAGGCGTTTTAAATGTTAACACAAATGAACACAAAAGTCAGAGTAAGATTTGCCCCGTCACCAACGGGTCCATTGCATATTGGAGGAGTGCGTACCGCATTGTATAATTATCTTTTTGCACGTCAGCATGGCGGTGAAATGATTCTTCGTATAGAAGACACCGATTCTCAACGTTTTGTTTCGGGAGCTGAAGAGTATATAAATGAAGCTCTTGCCTGGTTGGGAATAAAAATAGATGAAGGAGTGCGCGAAGGTGGTGAGTATGGTCCTTACAAGCAATCGGAACGCAGAGATATTTACCGCGAGCACGTAAAAATGTTGCTTGACGGAGGCAAGGCATATCTGGCTTTTGACACCCCCGCAGAATTGGAAGAACGTCGTCAATCGACTCCAAATTTCCAATATGATGCATCTACACGCATGTCGATGCGCAATTCATTGTCATTGCCGTCTGATGAAGTCAAGAACTTGCTTGATAGTGGAGCACAATATGTTGTACGTTTCTTGATTGAACCCGGTAGAGATGTAGAGGTAAATGACCTGATACGTGGCAAGGTGACAATCAATTCATCGGTTCTTGATGATAAGGTGTTGTATAAAAGCGCCGATGATCTGCCAACATATCATTTGGCAAATATCGTCGATGACCATTTGATGAAAGTGTCTCACGTGATACGTGGTGAGGAATGGTTGCCTTCGGCACCGTTGCACGTGTTGTTATATGAAGCGTTTGGGTGGACCGATACAATGCCGGCATTTGTGCATTTGCCACTTTTGCTTAAGCCCGATGGAAAAGGCAAGTTGAGCAAACGCGACGGAGACCGTCTTGGTTTCCCTGTATTCCCGTTGGAGTGGCATGACCCTAAATCGGGAGAGATTTCTTCAGGCTATCGTGAGTCGGGTTATCTGCCTGAGGCTGTTGTAAATTTCCTTGCATTGCTTGGCTGGAATCCCGGTGATGATACCGAGATAATGTCAATGGAGGAGTTGATTGCTAAATTCTCGTTGGATCATTGTTCTAAATCGGGAGCAAAATTTGATTTTGAAAAAGGTAAATGGTTTAACCATAAATATC
>CAZBUT010000141.1:0-4943 GCA_964495165.1 uncultured Muribaculaceae bacterium
ATCGTAACCGACTCGCTGCGTGGCGCAATACTGGCATATCGACTGCCTGCCGAGTCATACACTCTCACTGCGGCAATCTCGCTGCTTGCGGCTATATGTAATGTAGAGCCGGCAAAAAACACCTGTATCTGACTATCATCGACCAATTCGGCATCGTTGCCCGTAGATGATGATATTGTCACTTTAAATTCCTTCCACTGATCGGCAGTCGAAAACGCGTCAAACATTTCTTCGCTTACATACAATATGGCTTCGGGCTGATTCACGTCTTGCCACACATTGTTGCCAAGTTCAGGCACTGCATTATGATTTGACACATTAAGTTTTGCCAACGCAGTCCAACCCTCAAATACATTATCGCCAATCGTCTCTACCGATGCCGGTATTTCAAACGCCGCCACATTGTTAATATCCATTAGCGAGTATCGTCCTATCGCGGCGATTCCGTCATGCAAAACATAGTCGCTTGCTATTGAGACATCACCCTTGAACATATAGTCACTTATCGCTGTTACCGCTGTAGGAGTAGTAAAATCGACAAGTTGAGGACATCCGAAAAATGCGCCCTCGCCTATCGACGATGTATTGCTGTTCAGGGCAGCCGTAGCGAGTGATTCACAGCGGGCAAATGCCCAATCTCCTATTGTTGACAAGCTGCCGCAACCCGCCATATCAATCGATTCAAGTCCCGATTGCATAAACGCCTCGGGTTCAATCTTCTTCAATGACGCCGGGAATGCGATCGATGCCAACGCTTTGCATCCCGAAAACGCTCCGCGTCCTATTGTCTGCACTCCGCTTGACAAGTTCACCACCTTTAACGATACGCAACGGGCAAATGCACCTTCGCTCACCTCTGTAACGCCTCCGCCCACTGTCACAGTCTCCAATTTATCACAATCCATTAACGCATACGAACCAATCCGAGTGACAGCCGAGGGTATCTCTATCGACACAAGCGCATCATTGCCTGCCAAAGCAGCCTCCCCTATCTCAACAAGTGTCGAGGGCAATACAAGGCTTTCAAGACCTGTTCCCATCATCGAATATTCAGGCAACAAATTGGCGGCAAAATCAGTCTTTCCGGTCATAAGAGCATCTCCCGAATATGCCGCGATGCCAACTCCCGACAAATCAAGATGCTTGAGCGATGTCATTTTACCGGCAATAAACTCTATATCGGCTGCATTGATTTCTCCTGTAACAGTCAACTCTGTAGCAGTCGTATCACTGCCAATCGCCTCAGCCAAACCGCCGGCTTGCGTTGAAACCGTTGCCGCATTTGCTGAAATGCCCATTGACAATATCGTCAAAATAACACTTATTTTTCTGCGCATAATTCCTATTGTATAACAATTAATCAACAAAGATACAAAATATTGATTAACTCATAACACTTTATCAAAAAAAAGCCACTTCCGCGTCACCAACCACTACCCGGCTTCACCGGGAAGCATAATCCCAATTAGACCTATCTGCCTAATTTGTCTTATTAGTCCAATTAGCCTAATTTGACCAATTAGACAAGAGCAAAAACTGAGTACAGATAAAACTCCGCCCCTGTTTGAACTGCACCCCAGAAGTTCAAATAGGGGAACGCCGCAGGCCTCGCATGTGGGCGAGCAGTGCAAGTCGGCTTGCCGGTGCACGATAGCGAGACCCACTGCAGCATTGTGGCACGGAGTGCCGGAGGGGTCTTGAGCGGGGTCAACGCTAAGATGATTGAGGACATGAAAAAAGGCCGCTGCACCGAAGTGCAACGACCTTGATTTTAAGTGTATGTCAAGCAATTACTTGTGGATATATTCCTTAGTAACCTTGCTGCCACGTTTCACGATATAGATACCGTTTTCGGGGTTAGAAACCTGTACACCTTGGAGGTTGTAGTAAACAGGAGCTACATCTTCAGCAACCTCAACATTTTCCACTCCTGAGAAAGAAACATTGAATGCATATTTAGAAGCAGCTTTAGTTACAGCAACTTCTGTGCGAGGAAGTGCATAACCTTGTACAAGTTCTTCTGAAGCATTGCCGAGATAGAGGTTACCCGCAGTGTCAAATGATGCGCTATATGCACTACTACCCATGTTGTGAGTCAAGCGGTAAACTTCATTCAATACTACAGTGCCGTCTTCAAGAGTGATAATGTCGTATACCGATACCACGCCCAATGCACTTGATGCGGCAATACGTTCACCGTTAGGTGCTACTGCAAGAGCTCCTTGGTAACGTGATTTACCGCCGGTTCCTTCGAAGTATTTGATTTCGCCATTAGCATCAACATATATCAATGCGGGTTCAGAATTGTTAGGAGTACCGCGGTATTGGCAATACCATACGCCGCCCTTGTTGTCATATTGAATGTTTGTCTTGCGGTCGTAAGCTGCTGTGTATTTCTTATTAAGAGCAGCAACAGTGGCTGGTGTTGACAAAGCAGAAGCAGAGCCGAGAGTATACTCAACCACATAGTTTTTACCACCGCCGGTATCAATAGAATTGTCAGAGCGTGAAAGGGCGATAAGTTTAAGATCGTCACCTGCACCTTTTACGTCAAATGACTGAGCAGGACCCGCAAGATAATTTCCTTCTTCATCATAATAGATACCGTCTGTTGCTGTTTTACCGGCAAGAAGTGAAGTAAACTCACCTGTTTCAACAAGTTTTTCAAGGCTTTCCGCAACAAGATAGCAATCACCTGAGAAGTTGTAACGGTTCACGAAAATGCGACCATCCTCAGCAATCTGTACTTCGTTAAAGTCAGCTCCGCAAGTCGCTGCCGTAGAAGACCCGAAGTTACGGTCTTGATTTGTCAGCCAAGAAGGATAGAAACGAGCGCCTCCGTCTTTATTAAGGACTTGTGTCAACTCAGCAGAAGTATCAGTTGTTTTCACTTGTGGAGTGAAAATGTATAGACCGCCACCAAAGCTACCATCGGCTTGTGCGCTTACGTATCCGGAAGTCTTGCCTCGGTTGTAACCCTCGCAAACGAAGATTGTACCGAATGAGCCGGATTCCATGCTGTTGTCAACTTCAAGACCTGACGGGTGGTAGAAATTCATTGTTGCAAAGCGTTCAATATTGGCTTTCTCTGCACCTGCAACCTCTACTTCCCAAGTATATGTTCCATTATAGAAATCAGCGAGGTCGATTTCAGCAGTATAAGCTCCAGCTTCTTGTGCGCCCATATCTTTTGCTGCAACCTCATTGCCTTCAGCATCTTTAACCACAATCTTGACACCGGTGGCAGCAACATTCAATGAATAGTTCACATTGAGTTTCTTTCCTTCAGCATCAAATACGCTCTTAAGAGCGTATGCAAAAGGATTGGCTGTACCTGTGATCTCATTCTTGGCAAGATTGGCTGAATCATAGTAGTCGCCTACAGTAAATTTAGTTACTTTACCATCAACAACAAGGAACAACTCGATAGTAGCACCTGTTGTAAGATCGTCAGAGCTAAGAGTCAAAGCGAGTTCGCCATGAGCAGAAGCATATGTATATTCAACTGGCTCGATAGTAGCACCTTCAAGAGAGATTTCTTTAGCATTTGCAAAACCGTCTGTAATATCAAACAATTGAATACCTTCCACTTTTCCTTCATCATTCACCTTTGGAGCAACCATAAGGGCTCTGCCTGCATAGCGGAAGTAGTTTGCGCCATTTGCTTTTACGTTGATAGCCTCATTGCAACCAAGCACAACAGGTGTAGCACCGTCGCCATCAGCTGTCCATTCAAACGGAGCTATGAGGTTACCATCGAGAGCGAAATTGTTTTTATCGCCAAGAGGAGAAACCATCATTTCGTAATCATCTTTATCACTCAAAGCGTCGGCATTGAAATAAACTCCAATCACTTTTTTATCTGTCCAAGCGTCGTAGCGTATTGCTCCGGTGTTTTGACCTTCAACGATTGCAAATTGAGCGATACGCATACCGATAGCGCTTGTCTCTGTTCCGTGAGGACATGAAACGGTCAAAGTACCGTCTTCGATAGTTCCTGAGTAAGCAATCGTCTTACCAAGCAAACCGCGGAAGAAATTACAAGCATAGTCGGTTGAGAACCAAAGTTCACAAGTTTCAGGAAGACCTGTCTCTGCGTTTTGTGTCCATTTGTATAAATTTACAGATCCGCGTTCTTCGCCGGCTTCAACATGGTCGGTGCTGTATTGATTCTTTGAAAGACCACTTGCAATCAATACGTGATCGGCAGTGAGAGCGATATCAGAGATTTTCAAACGTCCGTTTGCTCCCATTACCACAGGAGTTTTGTCAAGCTCGGCAACAGTGCCTGCTGCGAGGTCGGCAAGATAGATAAACGGTTCGTTTTCGGCATCAAGAGCAAGAACATAGAGTTTGTCATCGCGCACGATTTGACGACGAACAATCTTGCCTGTCAATTGCTCGGCGAGCAAATCATAACTTTTAGTTTTTGTTTCATAAGCAGGCAGCAATGCATATTCTGATTTTCCTGCTGTTGAGTCGGGATAGTTTACATAAACAATTGTCGATGGCACATAATCCACATCGCGCAAGAATGCTTCGGGATAGTACTTGTCACCGGCAGCCACAGTAAATTGTGCAGTATATTCTGCATCGGGAGCAAGATAACCTTCAAGCTCATAATTTAATGAGTAAGTACCGGGATCAACATGGAATACAAATGCACCGTTGTACTCGTCATCAGTTGTATATGAAGCAACTTCTGCCCCTGAGGCATCGAGCAACTTAACAGTAGCATTGTTCAACGGCATATATTTGTCATTTGTGCCAGAATTGGGTTTGTAATATTCATGAGTGAATTTGAAATCCTTGTCACGGAGAATACCATAGATCACTGCTTTATCGTTGGTTTTCCCCCAACCAAAGTAGTCATTTATGCCCCACGCATATGCTTCACCTTCCAATTGAGCTACATGGTCGTTCATATAACGATGACGTGCAGG
>CAZBUT010000142.1:0-4940 GCA_964495165.1 uncultured Muribaculaceae bacterium
CGCATAAATCAGACAAAATGCATAAGTTGTGGAAAATGCTTCAATAGCTGTCCTTATCATGCTATTGTGCATATTCCCATTCCCTGTGAAGAAGCGTGTCCCGTAGGTGCAATAACAAAAGATGAATTTGGAATCGAGCATATCGATGAATCAAAATGTATATATTGCGGAAAGTGCTTGAACAGCTGTCCATTCGGGGCTATATTTGAGATTTCACAGGTCTTTGATATATTGCAGGCGATAAAACGTGGAGAACAAGTAATTGCGCTTGTCGCACCCGCAATATTGTCGCAATACAAAGTGCCGGCTGAGCAAGTATATAGCGCTATAAAATCAATAGGTTTCACCGATGTTATGGAGGTCGCTCAGGGTGCGGTTGTCACAACTCGCAAAGAGAGTGAGGAACTTAAAGAAAAACTTGATGAAGGACAGCCTTTTATGACAACCTCTTGTTGTCCGGCATATATCGAAATGGCAGAAAAACATGCTCCTGAATTGAAGATGTTTATCTCGGGAACACGATCGCCAATGTATTATACGGCAGAGATTGCTCGCGAAAAATATCCTGATGCCAAGTTGGTGTTTGTCGGTCCGTGTATTGCCAAGCGCAAAGAAGCACGTAAAGATAATCTTGTGAATTATGTACTGACTTTTGAGGAAATGCAAAGTATTTTTGAAGGTATGGGTATTACAATGACAGAAGAACATGTCTATGAATTGCCTTCAACAATACGTGCTGCTTATGGATTTGCTCAGAATGGAGGAGTGACTGCTGCAGTAAAAGCCCATGTAAATGGCTCGTTTGAGTTCTCCGGATTACAGATTTCTCCGCTTGACAAGAAAAATGTGAATCTTTTGAAGGCATACGGCAAAACAGGAAAATCTCCGGCACAATTTATTGAAGTGATGGCTTGTGAAGGAGGCTGTATTTCCGGTCCGAGTCTTCATACAACTTATGATGCCGGTCGCAAAACGTTTAACGACGAATTGTCAAAAAGATAATCATGACGGATTTAGTCAAGCGTTTGTCACAGGAACATAGTCTTGAAGCTTCTGAGTTTGTCAGACTGATAGATTCATGTGATAATATTACGTTTGACTACATAAGACAACAGGCGGTAGCTACTGCTCAACGCAGGTTTGGGAAAGGAATCTATATACGAGGTTTGCTTGAAATAAGCAGTTATTGTAAAAATGATTGCCTTTATTGCGGTTTGAGACGTAGTAATGTCAACGCCGATCGTTATAGATTATCGAGCAATGAAATATTGAATTGTTGTTCTAAGGGATATAAAGCCGGTATCAGAACATTTGTTTTGCAAGGAGGGGAGGACTTTTTCTGGAATGACGAGCAACTTGTTTCTCTTGTCAGCAAAATACATGAGTCGTATCCCGACGTAGCAATAACATTGTCTCTTGGAGAACGCAGTCAGGAGTCTTACAGCCGATTATATGAAGCCGGAGCAACGAGATATTTGTTGCGTCATGAGACAGCTTGTAATGATTTATATCGAGAATTGCATCCTGCAGAAATGTCTCATGCTCAACGTTTGAATTGTGTGAAAACTTTGATTGATACAGGTTATCAGACCGGAGTTGGAATGATGATAGGAGTTCCGGGGCAAACGACAGAAACTCTTGTAAAAGATTTGTTGCTGATGCGGAATTTAAATCCTCAAATGATAGGTATAGGACCATTTATTCCTCACAAAGACACTCCATTGGCTGATGAACGACCCGGAAGTGTGAGATTAACTTTGCTTATGTTGTCAATATTGCGTTTGATGTTTCCCGATGCTTTGATACCGGCGACAACAGCTTTGGTGTCTTTGACTTCAGACGGACACAGCCTTGGCGTTTTGTCGGGAGCAAACGTGATAATGCCTAATCTCACACCGATTAATGTTCGTGACAAGTATGCAATTTACAACAATAAAGTCAATTCGGGCAATGAAGCGGTTGAAGGATTGTCTCTGCTTGAACGGGAACTCAATAGTATTGGTTATCATATTGATTATTCACGAGGAGATTATAAAAACGAAAGTATATGTTGAATTACGATGTCAAATCTGGAAATGCTTCTGAGTTTATATGTGACTTTGAAATAAAGAAAACCATCGATTATGCGACAACTTACCGAAATGATAAGGCGTTGATTGAGTCAATTTTGGCGAAGGCGGCAGAAGGAAAAGGATTAAATCATCGTGAGGCTTTGGTATTGCTTGAATGTGACGATAAAGAGGTTGAGGATCGTGTATTTTCTCTTGCGAGAGAAATAAAGCATCGCATATATGGTAATCGTATAGTGATGTTTGCACCTCTGTATCTGTCAAATTATTGTGTAAACGGGTGTGTATATTGTCCATATCATGCGAAAAATAAAACTATAGCCAGAAGAAAACTGACTCAAGAGGAGATACGACGTGAAGTCATAGCATTGCAAGACATGGGACATAAACGGTTGGCTCTTGAGACTGGAGAGCACCCGAAACAAAATCCGATAGAATATATTTTGGAATCAATCAATACGATTTATTCCATTCATCATAAAAACGGTGCAATACGCCGAGTTAACATCAATATTGCGGCTACCACAATTGAAAATTATAGACGTTTGCGAGATGCCGGTATTGGTACATATATTCTTTTTCAAGAAACATATTGCCGTCGCATTTATGAAAAGTTGCATCCTACAGGACCTAAAAGCGATTGGTCATATCACACCGAGGCTATGGACCGCGCAATGTCGGGAGGAATAGATGATGTAGGGATAGGTGTATTGTTTGGATTGAATGATTATAGATATGATTTTGTCGGTCTACTTATGCATTCCGAACATCTTGAGGCTTCTTTTGGTGTTGGTCCTCATACGATAAGCGTACCACGAATCCGTTCGGCTGAAGGTATAAATCCGCTTGATTTTCCTCATGCGGTAACAGATGAGATGTTTCGCCGTATAGTCGCGGTATTGCGCATCGCAGTACCATATACCGGTATGATAGTTTCAACACGAGAGTCAAAAGAATGTCGGGAATTGGTGCTTGATGTGGGAGTGTCTCAGCTGAGTGGCGCATCACGTACAAGTGTAGGTGGATATTCAGAAATAAACGATGCCGCAAAAAATTCATCTCAATTTGACATATCAGATGACCGTACGTTGGACGAAGTAGTTGCGTGGCTGTTGGGATTGGGCTATGTCCCGAGTTTCTGTACGGCGTGTTATCGTGAAGGTCGTACCGGAGATCGGTTTATGACATTGGCTAAAAGTGGTAAAATCGGTGATTGTTGTGCTCCTAATGCGCTCATGACCTTGCAGGAATATCTTGAAGATTATGCATCAGATTGTACACGAGATCTTGCCCGACAAGTAATATCCAATGAGTTGCAATCAATAACGTCAGACAGAGTACGCGAAATAACCCGTTCACGATTGATCGACATTATAAATGGTAAGCGTGATTTCAGATTTTAAAATGTAATGAAAACGATAACAACATCAGTTTCGGAGCGAGTTCACATCGCTTTTTTCGGCCGTTGCAATAGCGGAAAATCGTCTCTTCTAAATGCTTTGACCGGACAGGAAGTATCGATCGTGTCGGATATCCCCGGAACGACAACCGATTCTGTAACAAAAAATATGGAGTTGCCCGGAGTTGGAGCAGTTGTGCTTATAGATACGGCAGGAATTGATGATTGTACGGATTTAGGGATTCAACGCGTTAAGCAGACCCGCAAAGTGTTGCAAAAAACAGATATTGCAATATTGATATTGGACGATGAAGATTTATCAATCGAAAAAGAATGGTTGTCGATATTTGAAAATCACAAGATACCGGTTATCCCTGTCATTTCAAAAAGTGACGTATTTAAAAACTCGTTTGCCGGAGAGGACGACATTGAAGCTGTCACCTCAATGAAACCGATACGGGTAAGTGCTTTTACTAAACAAGGAATAAACGGGTTGATAAAGGCAATCGCGTCAACGGTAGATGCAGAAAAACGTTTGATTACAGCCGGGCTGTGTGAATCTGGCGATGTTGTGCTGTTGGTTATGCCACAAGATGCGCAAGCGCCAAAGGGTCGGTTGATTAAGCCGCAGGTTGAAACTCTGAGGGAGTTGCTTGACAGAGGATGTATAGCAATGTGTTGCTCTGTTGAAGGATTGACTCCGGCACTTATGGCTATGGCACAACCTCCAAAATTAATTATCACTGATTCTCAGGTTTTTGCCCGTGTCAACGAATTAAAACCGGAGGAATCTATGCTGACCTCTTTTTCGGTGTTGTTTGCCCGATACAAAGGCGATATTAAAGAATTTGTATCAGGTGCGAAAAATATGATGAATCTCCCCCCGGAGGCTAAAATATTGATTGCAGAGGCATGTACTCATGTTCCGCAGAATGAAGATATAGGACGAGTGAAACTGCCTGATATGCTACGGAAACGTTTGGGAAAACAATTGACTATAGATGTTGTTGGTGGAAATGATTTTCCCGATGATTTGACCGGCTATGATTTGGTGATACATTGTGGCGCATGTATGTTTAATCGTCGACATGTTTTGACTCGTGTTGCACAAGCTCAAGAACAAAATGTACCTATAACCAATTATGGCATAGCAATAGCTGCACTATCGGGAATACTTGATAAGGTGTCTTACTAATTCAAATACATTTTTTCAAATTTGTAGCCGAGACGGAGCAATTCAATTGCGGCGCCTATTCTGAACATCGAGCGGCAAGCTCTGGCAAAAACGTGAAATGCCAATGGCGTTTGTGGGTCGATGTGCTCATGGCGGATTAACGACACTGATGTTTCACCGCATCGGCGTATCATATTTTCAACCTGTTTTGTGTCCTCGCCTTCGGGTATAAATGACAGTATATTATGGCAAGTTCTATAAATTAAGCTATTGTTAATCAGTGTATTATTTAGTATAT
>CAZBUT010000143.1:0-4924 GCA_964495165.1 uncultured Muribaculaceae bacterium
CTTGACTCCGGGTCGCTACCCGGGGTGTTTCCCAAAAGCGAGTGCAAAGGTAAGAAGAAATATGTTATAAAACATGTTTTTGCAATAAAAAACTCTTCTCTTTTAAAGTCTTTTAACAATCGCCCACCCCACAACATTATTTAACCCGCTGATTATCAGAAACATCACATCACACAGGCAGCCGGAGCATTTTTTACGAAAACGCATCATCAAGATTGCCTCTACAAAATCAGACCGACAACATGCCGGCACCCGCACGACTTCCGCCACAACGACCGTCTAAAATTCAAGTAAAACTTTTTTTTTAATAATTTCCTATTTTCCGCAATAACCGCTACATTTGCAGATACTAACCTTAAAACACCTTAAAACAAATGGCAATAATCATCAAGCCGGCTCTGCTTCAGACCGAGGAAGAACGCCAGTGGGATAAATTGGTCGACCAAATATGGATAGGCAACGTAATTCCTGTCATCGGAGACAATTTAGTTGTAGACAACACCACCATTTCAAAAGAGTTGCTAAAATATCTTTCAGAAACCAAAGGGATAAAAAGCAACCCCAAGAGTTTCTCTGAATTGTATTATGACCAGGATTTTGCCAAATATCAGCAATCGCTTTACGAAGAAGTTTCAAAACTGATTGCGGCCAACCAATCGGGATTCACGCCAACCGAAATCTTGAAAAAATTCCTCTCCATCGAGCAATTCCCGTTTGTAATTACGACCTCAGCCGACTACACAGTAGAAGAGACCATGAAAGAAATCTGGGGGAAACGAGGGCGAAAAGTGAAATGCATGGTCTTCAGCAACGATCCAGCGAAAAACGATGACATACGCACCGACACCGCAATAAAAGACCCTACTATATATTATATGTTTGGCAAAGCGAACAACAACCGCGAACACAGTTTTGCGCTCACCGATGAAGACATGTTGTCATTTTGCCAATCATGGCTGTCGTCAGACAAACACCCGGCACTGCTGTCGAAAATCATTGCCGGAAAATACCTGTTGTTTTTCGGAGTGAACTACCCCGATTGGCTGATACGCTTTTTGTGGTATTCAATGCGCAACAACCTGAGGGAGTCGGGAATGCTTGTTGACAACCGTGAAATAGAAAACTCGCTACTCAACTTTTTCCAGCGAGTGAGCATAGGCACGCAAAACTCCCCGGCAAATATGATTGAAGAGATAACAAGCCGGCTTGCCGCCAAGAAAGCCGAATATGAAGCGCACAAATTTGACCACGTGCCTGAAAACACCGACTTTTTTATCTCATATTCCCGCCGGGATGCCGATTGGGCCGAAACTTTATACCAAGCCCTCTCAAAGCAAGGTTACAACGTGTGGTATGACAAAAACAGCATTAGCATCGGAAGCGAATGGGAACCTGCTATAAGGCGCGGTATCAGAACCACAAAACGTTTCATCGCGCTGATTTCAGATAATATAGCATTGGAATCGGGGCATCACCACCCATACCGCACCGAATGGGATATCGCTTTGGCCCACCGGCTATCGGACAAAAGCTTCGTAATACCCGTGTGTCTTGAAGATGCCGATATTTATAAAAACCCCAATCTCAAGCTGCCCAACGACCTAAGCATTCTCAACGCGCTTTCATGGGAATCAAAAAAGGAGAGCGAAAGCATTTGCACAAAAATCGAATCTATCTAAAACCGACATATCATGCCAGGCAAGAATCTTCAAACAAACAACCCATGGCTGGGACTTAGAACCTATCCCGAGGGTATCACACTATACGGACGCAACAAAGAAACCGTCGAGCTGTCACAAAAAATCCTGTACAACACTCAAACCGTCATCTACGGGCGTTCGGGCATTGGCAAGTCATCGATTCTCAAAGCGGGGATTTTCCCTATACTGCGCCGCAACAACTATTTTCCCGTATATGTGAGGCTTGTACATGACAACGAGCAGGACGCGTCCTACAACCGGCAGATTATCGATGCAATCGACACTGAATTGGGGCATCTGCGCATCGAGGATTTGAGCGCGCCCAACGGAGCCACGATAAAGGAAGTGCAAGGCTGGCGGAGAGAAACAACGCCGGTATTCCCACGAGAACAGGAAGAAAGCCTGTGGGAATTTTTCCACCGGCATGAGTTTTTCTACAAAGCCGATGAATCGTCTGAGCCTGTCACGATTGTTCCCGCATTGGTTTTCGACCAGTTTGAAGAAATTTTCACCTTGCAGAAAGATGAAAACACAGCCGCCCGTTTTTTTGAAGATTTGGCATGTCTCATCAACAATATATGCCCCGACTATCTGCTTGCCCCGACAAATGAAAACGATGCGCAGGACATACAGCCCGTTCATGGATCTTCTCTCATCAAGCGCGGAATCACAAAAAGCTACTCAACCGATTATATCGACAGCACCAATCTCCACTTAATCATATCGCTGCGTGAAGACTTTTTGTCTCATCTCGAACGGAACACCCAAAACATTCCGTTGCTCAAGCATAACCGATACTGCCTGCTGCCTTTGAATGAAGACCAGGCGGCCGAGGTCATCATGAGCCCCGCTCCGGGGCTTGTGTCGGTCGATGTGGCTAAAAAAATCATCTGCAAAATCACAAAAGCCGACCCCGATGATTTTGAAATAGACGACAACCCCGAACTGGAAGTCGATTCGGCAATATTGTCATTGTTCCTCAGCGAACTGTATAACAAAAAATCGCCTGACGCCGATTGCATAACCGCCGGATTGGTCGAGCAATTCGGCGACAACATCATACCCGATTTCTATGAAAGAACAGTTGCCGAAATATCAAAGACTGCTATCGCGACTTTGGAAAAACGGCTGGTAACTAAAGACGGCAGGCGTGACAGCATATATTTGGATCAAGCAATCGATGCCGGGGTAAAACCCGCAGAAATCGACTATCTGCTTAAACACCGGCTGCTGAGGTCATACTCGTGGAGAGACGGGACACGCATAGAGTTTGCCCATGATGTACTCTGCGGCACAATTCTCAACCGCCGAGCCGAGACCGAACGCGCCGAGCAATTGGAAGCCCTGAAAAAAGCGAAACAGGCAAAGCGGCGGCTGAGTATCACTTTGAGTATAATCTCCTTAACAATACTCACCGTAGCAATATTTATAATTGATGGTTGGTTTGACATTAAAGAAACAAGATATCAATATATGACCAAATGCAACTGCTGGCCTCAGGGGTGGCGAGAACTTTCAGCCGACGAGACTCAGCACCTAAATTGCCACTATGTGTTCTACACCAAAGGCCGATATGGCAAACCGTTTCTTGTGGAAGCCCGCAACGGATATGGCAAACTCACTACAGACCATAACATGGCAACTTATTTGGTCAATCATTTTGATGACTCAGACAACAACGCCAATGCAGAAATGAAAGAAAAACTCGCCACAACTGTCAAGTGGGAGTTTATTCCCGACAATTCCGGCGAGTTTTGCCTCCAGGAGAAGGCTTATGACCGAGAGGGAAGTCTGATATACTGCTATAACAACACGCGGGTATCAGATAACCGCATTGTATCTACCTACACCGATGAATACGGTTTCCCTTTAACGATGAGAGACTCCCGATATATATACCTACGCACAACATTGGACGAAAACGGATATGAAGCTCTCCAGGAATTTTATGATGACAAAGGTTTCCCTGTCACGAATAAAGATAGTGCGTACCAAACCGAACGCCGGTATTTCTCTGACGGACGGCAGGCATACGAAGCGTCACGTTTTGTGAACGGTAAAATGATGACAGACCGCGTCGGCAATTGCGGGTGGGAAATTTTGGAACGCAACAAAATGGGGTTGGAATCCTTGTCAATTTATTTCAACGACGAATACACCCCCTGTCGAGTAAACGACGGCACAATGATAAAGAGGTGGGAATATGACACATACGGTCGTCTGACAAAGGAGACTTACTGGATGATAAACGACAGCACTACGTCCATCGACACGATAAAATCGTACTTGAAAACCGCGAAGTTGAAACTATTGCCGGATACAAACAACGTTGGAATACACGGATATATTTTAGAATATAACGGCCATGGCCAAAACACTGCCTACTGCACTATAGACACATGCGGAAACAAGCAGATACCTACCGGAGGAAATTACGCGGAAATCCTCCGCGACTATGACAGACGCGGGAATATGACAAGCGAGATAGCTCTTGACCACAACGGAGACACTGTACAGTGCCGTTACTATGAATTTGACGACAACGACAAGGAGATATTTGCAAAATCATTTAGCATCGAAAACGGCGACACAACCTTGTGGTATCATAAACACCGGGACAACATGAGAAATATAATAGTGATCGATGATTACTATCCAGCATTGGGAAGCTACTTGCATTCGGAATATGACAGCAATGACAACCAAACTCTACATGCGTATTATTTGATTGAAAACAATGAGCCTGACTATGACGGATACCAATGGCACAAAACCGTCACCGAATATGTCTACAACTCCGACAGCACGCAGGTGACAATCACCGAACGGTATCTCAACCGGGATATGAAACCATGCGCATATTCCGACTCAGAGCAATTCCACAAAGTAATAACCGTGGTCGATTCCATAAACCACACCAAATCGATAATGCGCTACACAACCGACAATATCCGTGGGACAGGTGCCGATTATACCGAAAATCTTGATGAAAAATTCTATCAAGGTTTTATGAACATTTTTGATGAGAAGTTTAAACAAAAAACAGCAGAAACGAGCTTAGGTCAAGACGGATCTCCTTGCCGCACATATACCAACGAAACTTATTATTACCAAGCCCGGTTGATAAAATCCATAAAACCTTCACAGACAGACCACATCGGTTGGTATTTTATAAATGAATTTGGAGAACCAAGCCTGATGAGAAACGACGGGCTTACAAGCTC
>CAZBUT010000144.1:0-4913 GCA_964495165.1 uncultured Muribaculaceae bacterium
CTCGGCGCATTGAGGCTCAACAGCATAAAATGCATCTAATATAATAGCCGTAGCACCGATTTTGCCCATTGACCATTGTGTCATATCATCGAGTGAGGGCCACCACATTCCTAATGATGCCGATGAGCGAGCATATTCGCGCATCGAATTAAGTATCTGTCGCGAAGTAGTGGGATAACCGTTATTGTTGAGTATCAGCGCAGAAATAGCTTTTCTTGTAATATTTTCATCTTTCCAACCGGTTATGAGCCGTTGTACGGTGGCCGATGTAACGCGCCGGGCGGCTGTAGATTGTTTTATGTCTTTGAAATAATCACGGATCAATACATAGTAGCAGTAGTCTTGTTGGGGATATTTTGCAAATGTTCGGGCATTGCAGTCGTCAAGCTGTTTGACGGCATTTTCAATCATAGTGTCAAGACGTTTGTCATTAGGCATGTAACCAAGCTGCTTGAGATGCCCGAGCATCTCAAGAATGTTAAGTGTGCACCATTGAGATGCTTCTTTGTTTTCGGCAATCCAAGCCCAACCGCCTTTGCCTCTTTGCAATTCGGCGAGGAGAGTAATGTTGCGTGAGTAGGTACGGTTTATTTCGTCTTTGTCAAACAGTAATGCCAGACGAGCCATGCGCTCAGTGTCGCTGCGAGCGTCCATTACCCACGGAGTAGCATTGAGCAAAATGTTTTTGAGGTCTTGATTGCGTTCAAGCATCGACATAAGGGTCGAATCGGTTTTGTTTGATTGTTCCCATTTGTGTAATGCTGTGGCAATGTCGGGATTATTACGTAAAATACCGTCGGCTACTGCTGCCGAAAAAACAGCGGCCATTGCCGAAAGTGACGAGCGTGATTCTGTGGCGCGCAGTCCCGGAAGTGCTGTGACGCAATACCATACCGGATTTTCACAGAATTGGAGTGTGACTTTGGCATCGGCAGGCATTTCGGGCAACTCGGTTGTGTAGGAATGTTCTTTAGCCCCAAGATAAAACGGCTTAGTGTCGATTACTGGTGTAGATGAAGGTAAAATAGCGATTATTGCCTGTTCCCCGTCGGTGTAAATTCCGTTGGTTGATTTTATGCGATAGCCTATAAACGGAGAGTCAAACGGAGCATTTACCGATGTTGTGACAATTGCTGATTTCCCTGCGGCAATAGTGTCGGAGTGTGTGTCGTGTTTAATGATGTTGCCACTTGCGTAATCAAAAATTTCTATAGTGGTTACGATTGATTGTATAGTGTCGGAGTTGTTCATGACCGATGCCTTGATGTCGGCATAATCTCCGGTGCGCAAGAATCGTGGCAAGTTGGGCTGAACCATGATAGGCTTGTTTGAAATGACATCAAACGATATGTCGTCGGTCAACAAATCGGCGTTGTAGGCTATTGCGTTGAAGCACCATGTGGTATTGGCATTGGGTGCAGTGAAAGTGAATGAGAGCTGTCCGTTGTCGTCGGTGGTGAGCATCGGCTCGAAAAATGCCAATGGAGTTTCTGCCATACGATAGTCTGTCGATGGTCGTGTAGCGGTTGGCAGTTTTGTCTCGTCTTGAGCAGAACCTAAATCGTCGTTTGTTTCTTCTGTTTCTAAATCGGCATAATCATTAACTACCGCATATTTCGTGACTTTTGTTGACGATTCAGCCGTGACTCGGTTGGCTGAGTATAACGTCACGTAACGCTGTTCCAAAAAATGATAACCGTAGGTTTCCAGTTCAGGTTGTGTTATGCTCTTGCATATACCGGACTTTGAAATGTCGGCATAAAAATAAGCCCACCAAGACCCTATGTCGGGCGCATTACAATAGTAGGTGAAACCGTTTGCTGTATAAGGGGAGAAATGCCATTCTGTCGCTTTGATTTTGTCAAGAGCTTTTGCATACATGTCAAGAATCATAGCCGATTTAGAGCCGTTTCCGGTATTGTCGGTGACTTTGAATTTCCATGTTTCAGATGCCCTCGGAGTGATTCTGTCTCGGAAACTTTCAACTTCAAGTTTTATTTCAGGGGTGGAATTTTTGATTGTGACATTTACCTTTTTGCAAATATACAGGTAATTGTTTATGGTGTTAAATGTTATCGTTAAATTTCTGACACCGTCAGGAATGTCAACCTCAAAATGGTGCAAGCCCGGAGCCGGTGTGAGCCAACCTCGCGAAATGATTTTATCGCTATTCCATGCGATGTACTCGATATGGCTGTTTGACTTTGATGTTCCGTATAGAATTGAGGCGTGGTTGTTTTCTATGATGTATGAGTCTTGTGGAATCCAAAGAGGAGTGTCTTCGGGAGGCAATTTATCGGAGGGACGATATAGATTGATGTTCTCGATAGTAACCGGAGTGGCTTTTTCGGCATCGGCGATACTGAACGTGAAAGAATAGTTGCCGCTTGCGACGTTGCGTAAATCGACTACCGGATTGTTTGACGTAAATGAGCCTGTATAAATGATTTTATCATCTTGTGTCAAATTGTAATTGATTGTGTCGTTGATAACAACACCGTTGATGTCATTGAGCTTCACGTTAAGTTTGACGGGATTGGCGACATCGATATTTTCATCAAGCGAAGCCTCGATTATATAGGCTGTTCCAACAGTGAAAGATTTTGATATTTCATTGCTTTCGCCGGACGTTGAAACGGCTGTGATTTTTGCTGTGAATAATCCGTTGGGTATAGGAGCTTCGGCTAAAAGTTCTGCCGGGAACTCAATGGTGAATGTGCCGTCGCTATTTGTTGATGCTGTTTTGGTGTAATATGATTTAGATGAAAAAGAACGCCACCAGTAACGTTGAGATACCGACAGACCGACTGTCAATTGCGCATCGGCAATCGGGAATCCCGAATATGATTCCGCTTTACCCTTAAGCGTGACAGCTCCTGAATGAGGGGTGCCTTTGAGGACTTCTGTCACCATGACGTAATACGTAGGTAGTTTGTAATCGCTGACGGTGAACGAGCCGTATGTATATGTTGTCTTTGCTTTGTCCTCTACTTGTATTTGGTGGTTTCCGGTTAGTCCTTCGGCCGGAATTTTAAAAGAACCGTTAATGCGTCCCCAGGCATCGGAGCAAAGTGTCACAGTATCTTTTATTTGGTAATTGGCATCACGTATTGTAGCTGTAAAGAATTTGTCTTTAGCCGGCTTGCGTGAGTTGCCCTCAATTACATATAAAACCGCTGTCCATTTTACCGAATCGCCGGGGTGATATACTGCCAAGTCGGTGTAGCAAGAGCCGAAATATCTTGCATTATTATTGTTGGCATCGTAGATATAGTAGTTGAATTTAGACGTGCAGTTCCCTTTGGACGCAAAAATTCTGCCTTTTGTTGCTTTAATGACAGCTCTTCCGGCTGTGTCAGTTGTCGCTATTTTGTTGCATTTGTTGTTGATGTAATTGTAAATTGTTGCATTTTCAACGGGCGCGCCGGTTAATGGGTTGACTACCGAAGCCCAAGTCTGATCATTAAAACTTTGAACACTAATGACCAAATCGGTGCAATTAATTATGTCATAAGTTTTATTTGCTTTGTACCCGTTGCCATTAAAGTTGGGGACAATTATGTATTCACCGGGTGTTGTTAACGCTGTATTGAACGTAATGATATTTTCGTACGGAACAATAGAATCGCACTTAAACGGAGTTGAACTTATAAGGGTAGGGGATTTTTCCGTTTTCCCTTGTCGGAATTGGCTTTTGCGAGGTTGATCCGATTCCGGAAGCCGGTAAATGTCAATATTGAAATCGGCGGTATTTAAATTTGTGATATTTATGCTGAATGTGTCATTTGGAACAACCAAATCTTGTGCCCTCAATTCGATTGACGGTTGAGATAGTGTTGCCAATGCGTTTTTGAGACAACCTATGTTGTAATATGCCGGAAAATTACGGATATGTGACGTTATAGCATTATACAGCCATTTCCGGTTTTGTTCCGAGAGGTCTCCATTGGTGTATATTTTCCATAATATCTCGGCTGAATATTCAGTATCGGAATATCGATTGTATAGGGCTTGCAATAAGTTGAAAGTGTTTTCCTCTTGATCGGTTTCAGATGATTGGTGATCATCGTAAACCGATGAACGTATGAAATCTATGCGAGCTAAGTCGCAATTGATAAATGTGGCGGGACGATCGGCGTTGAATTTCAGCAGGCTTTGGTATAATGTTAAGATGCGTTGCGCAATAGGTGATGTATAGGTGAACTTAAGTTTTTGGTAGATATCGTAACGGCAAAGCCAACTAATGGAAAATATATCGTTGGTGGTTGAAAGTTCGTCTAATGTATCAATGGCATGTCGAGCGATAAAGTCATATAGGGTCGGGTAGAATATGAGCGTATAGTTGTCGTGTGTTATTACAGATTTGTAGTCTTTAAGCGGTGTGGCTTGCAAGGCTTCGGTGTTAGCGAGAGCCGAGTCGCAGAGTGATATAATTTTTTCTGTAAAATCGTTGCCCGACCAAGTGGTGTAGTCGTTGGAAACTGCTTGTTGAGAAGTTTCACGACGGTCATATTTCCAACGTTGTGATAAATATATCTCTGAATATATATCGGCAAGCAGAGTATATAAAATCGATTTTGTACAAGGATCTTTCTCGGCTTCGCAAATGCTTTCGATTTTGGCGATTGTTGCAGGCAGATTATCATTGTCAATGAGCGATTGTGCTATAGCATAATCAATCAAAGAGCGTATAATTTCTTGACTGTTACCAGCTTTGATGGCTTTTTCAAGGTCCTTTTCAGCATTGGCTGATACTTTTTGAGGATAAGCGAAATCGGGCTTTTGTGTTTGTGCTGATGTGTTGAACATAGATATTATGATAAAAATCACTGAAGCCAATGTGATACGTGCTGATTTATTCATAATGATAAGTATTTTGCGAGTTGATAAAAAAGTTGCCGGGGTACATATAA
>CAZBUT010000145.1:0-4885 GCA_964495165.1 uncultured Muribaculaceae bacterium
GTTCGAATCCAGGTAAGACAACTTACAAAAAGACGTTGATTTTATCAGCGTCTTTTTGTTTGATATACTGCCAATAACATTCCTTAGGAGGTACATTGAGTGCAGTTCGAGCCATATTTTCGCAATCGATTGCATAGCGCAAATAACGCGCCAACACTACATTCATTAATTGGCGACAAGGATATAGGCGTTGAGATATGTTGCCAATGCGAGCCACAGAATGTAGGGAAGAAACAATAATGAAGACAGTTTGTTGAGTTTATAGACATTGACGGCATACAGCAACACGGTGATGTCGAGCATTACTATGTCGATGAGTCCAAGCATGGGGCTTTGCATTGCGAAAAACAGCACACTCCACATGAGATTGAGAAACAGCTGCCACACAAACAACCACACCATTGGCAATTTCACGAAATAAGGGCGATGCCATATCAACCCTACTGATATGCCCATGCAAACATATATAATGCCCCAAGCAATGGGAAATGCGGCATTGGGAGGGGTGATAGACGGTTTTATCAACATCGGATACCATGTGTCGATAGCATCGGCTTGCAAATATCGCGAGGCATATCCAACAATGAGGCATATGGCAATAGCGACAATTATAGTTACGGTCTTTTTCATAGCAGTAAGTGTTTGTTATTATAACATATAATGGTCGAGGCTTGTTCGGATATTGAAGTTTTATCTGTATATTTGCAAACACAAACCAATATAAAATTTAAATAACTTCTTATCCATTAAACATGTATTTCAAACCCTGATCATACTTCTCTTTACAAATTTTCTCGCGTTTTCTCAACCGCGAATGTCCAAAGTACAAATATCGATTGTGCCTGACCACAGCGATGCAATGTACCACGCCGGGGAAAATGCGCAAGTAAAAATCTCTGTTCTCGATTGCGGCATGGAATTGACCGGAACAACCATAAACTATGAAGTCGGCGAAGATTTAATGCCGCCTCATATTTCAAAATCGATAACGCTCACCGGCAATGAAACGGCAATTAATATCGGGTCGATGAAGAACCGGGATTTTTGCGCATAAAGGCATCTTTGACTCATGACGGCACAAAATACACGTCTATGGCTACTGTCGGGTTTGACGCGCACCTCATAAAGCCAACGGTCACTTTGCCCGACGGTTTCACCGGCTTCTGGGAGAAACAGGTTGAGGCAGCAAGAAAGACTGCGCTCAAACCAATGATGACGTTATTGCCCGAAAGATGCACCGACAAGGTCAATGTGTATCATATATCGTATGGAAACATCGGCGGATCAAAGATGTATGGCATTCTCACTATGCCAAGCGCCGAAGGTAAATATCCTGCAATATTGCGTTTCCCGGGAGCCGGCGTAGGGGAAAAAGGCGGAGACATAGCCCATGCCGAACAGGGCGTTATTGTTTTGGAATTGGGCATACACGGCATTCCCGTCAACCTTGACGGCGATGTATATGCCGACTTAAATCGTGGAGCGTTAGCCTCATATCCTACATATAACATCGACAACAAATACAGCTATTTTTACAAAAGGGTGTATGTAGGGTGCGTGGAGTGGACTTTCTGTTGTGGTTGCCGCAATGCAATGGCCGCATCGGCACATTGGGCGGCAGTCAAGGTGGAGCATTGTCGATAGCAGTCTCGGCTCTCGATAACCGCATAAAAGCGACAGCAGCATATTTCCCGGCGTTGAGCGACATGGAAGGCTATATGCATAACAGAGCCGGCGGTTGGCCTCACATTTTCAAGAACGAGGAAAATCGCACTCCCGAAATCATAGAAACTGCAAGATTTTATGACACGGTAAACTTTGCCCGGCTATTAAAATCGCCCGTATTCTATGCCTATGGATACAACGATCTTACATGCGCGCCAACTACCACATGTGCCGTATATAACAGCATAACTGCTCCTAAACAGGTTTCGATAGGAGAAAATACCGGGCATTGGCTTTACCCGGAGCAAACTGCCCAAATGTGGAATTGGATTATTTCTGAATTGAACAAACAATAGTACAAATGCGGAGACAATCCGCTCTGCAATATTGGGGATATCACAAAAACGGTCAACCTAATCTACGCTTCGGTATGGTCTGAGATGAGATTTTTCAAGTGACTCTCTTCTTCTGAGATCAACAAAAGTTTATCGGTGAGATATAGGCGCGTATTACCGGTTGGTACAAGATATTTATTTTCACGCTTAACCATTATAACCAAAGTATTTGGAGGTAAAGTAATATCTTTTAGTGTATCTCCATCGGTGAGCAAACGGGCGGTTACACTCATTTCACTCATTGCCGCCGTTATCTCATCGGGCAAATCAAATTTAAATTCTTTCTCCGACAAAGATTCTTTAAGACCAAGCCACTGAGCCATGTGATTTACAGTGGTTCCCTGCAGCAATAAAGACATGATGGTTATAAAAAACACCATATTAAACATATAACGTGCATGGGGCACTGCCGGTGACATAAGCGCGTATGTAGCAAAAATAATAGGCACAGCACCACGCAACCCCACCCAGGAGATATACAATCGTGCCTTTTTTGTAAAATGCTTAAATGGCAGCAACGATATAAAAACTGCGACCGGACGGGCAATGACAATCATAAAGAGACCCAGAAGCAACCCCGGTACTATTACCTGAAAGTTCAATAATTCATGAGGATTGACAAGCAAACCCAACGACAAGAACATTATAATCTGTACCAGCCATGTAAATCCTCCAAAAAATGTAGTGATAGTGCGTTTTAACGCCAGCTTGCAATTGCCAACCACAAGCCCCGCGATATATACAGCCAAATAACTGTTTCCGCCGATGATTTCAGTTAAAGAGAATGCAAAGAAAGCACATGCTATCACCATTACAGGATACAGAAATTCATTGTCAACACGCAAACGATTCACTACCCACACGGTTGCATATCCGATAGCGACTCCGCCAAGCGCACCCAATAGAAGTTGTTGCACAAGTTTTAGCGCTGAATGCCCCCACAGAGCTGCATCCATTGAGTGTCCGTCTTCCATGATGCCTATCAATATTATCACAAGTAAATAAGCCATAGGGTCATTACTACCGCTTTCAAGCTCAAGCGTGGGCTTCAAGTTCTGTTTCAGTCCTGTGCGAGACGAATTTAGAATCGAAAACACTGATGCCGAATCGGTTGATGACATAATCGCGGCAAGCAACATAGACTCGATCCACCCAAAAGCGAAATCGGGAGCAAGCCAATGGAACATATAATATATAAATGCCCCGGTCACAATCGTAGTGATAAACACCCCTATCGTCGCGAGTACACACCCCGGTCCAAGAATCGGTTTTATGTCTTTGAATTGCGTATCCACTCCACCGGAAAACAAAATAACACTCAAAGAAATCATTCCGATAAACTGAGCAGCCTCGGCACTATCAAATCTTATTCCGAATCCGTCAACACCGGCAACCATCCCCAGTCCAAGAAACAGAAGCAATGCAGGCATTCCAAACCGACTGCCGGCCTTCCCCACAAGCACACTAAAAAACAGCAAAGCAGCCAGCACAAGCATGATATTGTTAGCAGATATATCCATAGCTAAAATCAACGAAAACGATTATTGATGATTTGATATTCAAAATTTCACGCGAAGTTACTAAATATCCACCATTTCAACAAACCCATGTCTCAATATGTTCATACTTTTTCATATAACAAAAAGGGCACGTTTTTACACGCGCCCTTCTCTATCGTTTAACAAATAATCTCTATTTGATATGTTTAATTGTTGTCACGCCTGTCGAATTTGCCACCTTAATCACATACGCGCCTGATGGCAGATAGCTCAAATCGCAGTCGTCTGTCGCCTCGATTGAAGCTACATGTTGACCTGAAACAGTGTAAATATCAACCTGCGAAACTGCGCTATTCAACACCAAAACATCATTAGCGATATAAACAGCCTCAGTGTCATCTCCGACACTTTCAATTCCGACCTCAGAATTGTACACAAAAGTCATCACTTCCGATGGATCAGTTGTTTCCTCAGCCATACTGCTTGCCGTATTATACGCACCCAAAGCTCTTACGTAATATGTCGTTCCGTTTTTAAGATTCAACGTACTCAACTCCTCTGTTTCACAACTAAACCCACTCAAATATTTTACGATTTTATTACGAACCGGGAATGTTTGAGATGAAGACACTTCAACTATCACCCTAATAAAACCATTCCACGGAGAGACTTTAATCTTATCATTGCTATAAAGCGTCACACCATTACTTTCAGGATTTAGAATTTTAGGAGCATCAGTATATGTCATATCCTTAGTTTTAAATCCAACAATAGCACTTTGCATACTGTTGCCATCTTTAGTTGCAGTAACCCGTACATAATAGTTCCTATATGAAGACAATCCGGGAATTGTATAAGATGTCTCAGTCGTCTCAAGTGAATATATCGGCGATAACATATCAGAGTAAATACTTACTTCCACCAAATATTTTGAGCCGGCGTCAGCTGCATTCCAAGTAATAGTCGGAGTAATTGACACATTAGTTTCTGACTGAGCCGGAGATATTATATCAACATTAGATCCGACAAAAGAATGCACATCTGAAACGACGTCCAAAGCATTTGCCGAAGCGGTTATTACTCTCCAATAGTAAGTCTTACCAATTGTCAATGCCGGAAGCTTACTTGATGACAAACTTTTTTCATGTGTTTCATAAATACCGATACACTTGTTAAAGTCTGCATCCTCAGCAAATTCTACAGTAAACTTAGCTCCGGCTACACTACTTTCCCATTTATAGTCACTCAATGCTAAAGCCTTTCCACCATTAGCCGGAGACACCAGCGTTGCTGCATTGATAGTTTTGGGAGTACCCCCGACAAACA
>CAZBUT010000146.1:0-4870 GCA_964495165.1 uncultured Muribaculaceae bacterium
GATTGAGTTGTCTTTTATGTCGGCATGTGCATCTTGCATTATAGGCTCAATCATGGAATCATACCAGATAAGGTCATAATGATCTATAAATATAGTTGTGTTTAAACGACCTTTGATCATTCCGCATTTCCAATTATCGGCGTTTGTTACTGCTCCTGATATGTATATAAGTATGTAACCGTTATCGTCTTTAACGAAAGCAAGCCGATATCGACCACCCATGCGGGCTTTTGTATCGTCAACATCTCGATCGAGATATTGCCAATATCCTTCTATAGGGTCTGTAGATGTTGAGAAGTATGTATCAAGAGTGTCAATGTTCCAATCGGTACGTAATAACTTTGAGGTGTCGGTCTGAGATTCGGTCGCTAACGTGGTTATATTTAAATTCTCAGTGGTGATTATACCGCAACCTCCTTTTATCGAATTGTCGTGTATTGAAGTTATATATTGATACTCTTTGTCTCCTATAAAGAGTTTTATGATGTTGTTTTCCCGTTCCAATAAAAAAGAATTTTCGCCAACTGACATGTTTAGTCCTTTGTCAAATTGTTTTTTATAAATTAATGAATCTCTTCCATCTGTTATTACTCCGACTGAGACTTCAGCATATCTTTTGTCAAGAAAATCGCCAAAGTCACTATTCCCAAATTGGACTATAGCGTAATTATAATTCATATTAGATATATAATTCCAAACTATCCCCCATTTCTGTTTGCTCACACCAGCTTTTTCTGAATTTCTTGCCAATGCAGCTCTAACCTCAAGTAAATATGATTTGGATAACGAGTCAATTTCAACTAATTTGATGCTGTCTTTAGGCAATATTAAATCATGATAGTACACTCTATCAACAGCTGATATATTTAACGAGCAAATAAGACCTAATGCAAGAATAAGAAAATTTCTCATAACACAAGCATTGACTTTACTTTTTCGACAAATTCGTCTGTCGGCATATCCCATGGCAACCAATTAATAGTAAATCCGCGACGTTCCATTCCTCTGAACCATGTCATTTGCCTTTTTGCGAACTGATGAATGGCGATTTCCAATTCTTCAACCATAGTGTTATGGCTTATTTTTCCTGTAATGTACAGAGTGAGATATTTGTACTCAAGTCCGTAATATATCAAATCTTCAGGTGATACTCCGGAATCAAGAATTGCCTTAACCTCATCTGCCATACCTTCTTCCAACCGTGAATGCAGGCGAGCCGATATGCGTTTCCTTCGATTATCTCTATCAATATCAACACCAACAATCACGGCATTTTCAATCGGTTTAGGCTTGGTTGAAACAGCTTCTTCAGGGTGGTTTAAATAGTATGTTTGTATCTCAATTGCTCTGATGGCTCGTTTTGCCGTATCAACGTCAGTAATATTGTGTAATGTTTTTATTGATGACAAAATTTGAGTCAATTCAGTTAGAGATTTACCTTCCAATGATTTGCGCAATTCTTTATTTTCCGGCACTTCAGGCAATTTCAGACCATTCAATACCGACTCTACATATAATCCGGTTCCGCCACAAAGAATAGGGAAATTGCCTCGAAATTTAATCTCCTTATATGCAGTGTCAAAATCACGCAGATATTCATATAAATTATATTTATATCCTGCTTGGCATATGTCGATCATGTGATATGGGATATTTCCATATTCAGCCAAATCTTTACCGGTTCCGATATCCATTTTCCGATATAACTGTCGAGAATCAGCACTTATGATTTCACCTGATATGGCTTGAGCAACATCTACGGCACGGCGTGTTTTCCCTGATGCGGTAGGTCCTGTTATAACAAGTAGAGACGTATGATTATCTGTCATAATTATTCACCTATACCATTAACGTAGCGACGCCAGAAACGTTTTATTCGATAAAAAGGCCGGTCTTCGTTATTCACAGAGACGTATAGCCATTCAGGGTCATTCAAGTCCACGTCCCAATCTTTGAAATCTCTCAGCCGGAATGTTGGCTTGTAATTTCTCATGTTATACAATCTGCGCCCTGCCCTGTCATAAGTTTTCCAAGCCATAGAGATTGTGTATATACGGTTAAGTTCAGAGCCTAATAACATTGATGCATTGTTTTCGCAGAGCAGTTTGTTAATATGATCTATTGTAAACCATTCACCCTCTATGCGTGATTGCTCAACAATATCTTTAGAGTCAATAAAGCAAGCATAGTGATAAATATTGCAATCAGCGTTGAAATTAGTACTAAGGTACATCAACCTGATATCGCAACCCGACAATCCCGACAGTCCTTTCATATAATTATCTGCCTCATAATCCGACACACGGTTATGATATGATATATATAGGTGAGCAGGGGTGTCGTATTTGTCCTCCCCTGCTCCAACATTATCTTTATCGGGGTCGGGACGTTTCAAATATATGTGGTCGCCACATATTATTATATATCTGAGCAAGGTTGAACTGCCGTGACGTAAAGGACTCCCTTCTATATTTTGGCAATAATATGTCCAGAGACTGAAATATCTGATGCCTAAGTATAGCAAAGACAATACATATAACAATATCGGAAGCCAAACAAAAAAGAAACGGTCGGGACGATTTAAATTTATATTTATGTAAAAAAAGGCATAATATATCCAGCTTGAAACAGATAATAACAATGACAATAACATGAGCATTCTCACTTGGTATCTCCCCTCTTGGCTGAATATGTTGCCTAAAAATCCGCGTTCAGCCGCTGTCCCGTGGCGGAACAAGCAATCCATGCAGTAGTTGAGCTTATGCCCTTTTTTATAAGCCCAAGCTGTTATAGCCAAAGTTATAGGAGCAACAATCAAAACCGATATATATGGAATTTCAGGGTTTATCTCTGAGCTATTGGCTATAACTGCCATGAAATTGTTTAAATGCAACATATTGATTAAAACCATAATCACTGCCGCCCAAAACAATACACGTGTAGCGATAAAAGGTATAAGATAGCAAACCGGTAAACGGGCTTCTCTATTGCGCCTTACAAGTGCATATAAAAATAATTCCAAAGTAAATGCAATAAGAGGCAACCACACTTTGTCTATCATCGGAGATATAAATAGTATTACCATTAAAGAACCGACACCTAAAGCCCAATTGACCCATAGGCTGAATATTCCGTAGCCGTTTGCCATTTTACGATCTTGATGTTCCATAATTACTACATGTTACGATTAAAGTAATCAAGCATTTTTGCATATACAAGAGCCCGAGTATTGCAGTGGTAGATAGAGTGGTTCATATTGGGAAACAATAGCATGTCGCAAAGTTTTCCATGAGCCTGCAATTCTGACACATATTCTATCGTGTTTTGCAGATGCACGTTGTCGTCGGCAGTGCCTGATATAAGCAATAGACGGCAGTCGATATTGTCAATATTTTTTATAGGTGCTCCGGCATTGTATCCATCTTCGTTTTCTTGCGGAGTCAACATATATCGTTCGGCATATACCGTATCGTAAAATCTCCAATCGGTTACAGGAGCTACAGCAACGGCTGCCGCGTAGGGAGAATCGCTATGAGATATGGCCATCAATGTTTCATATCCGCCGTAACTCCACCCATAGATTCCTATTTTAGCCGCATCTACGTATGGCAAAGAGGCTGCGTATTTTGCAGCTGCGATTTGGTCGATTGTCTCATAATATCCAAGACGTTTATAGATAATAGATTCAAATTCTTTTCCTCGTCCACCGGTTCCACGCCCGTCGACACACATTACGATATATCCTTGTTGGGCAAAGTAATAATCCCAATCCATTTTCCAACGATTGCGCACTTCCTGAGAACCCGGTCCGCTGTATTGGGTCATAATTACCGGATATTTTTTATTGGCATTGAAATCTGACGGTTTTACAATATATCCGTTTAGAGTGATGCCGTCATTTTCCATAGTGAAAAATTCTTTTACAGGTAAAGATTGGTAATTTTTCATATATGTGGCATTATCCTCTATCAGTCTTAATTCTTTGCCGGTTGAATTATGTAATGTATATTTAGGTGCAGTTGCCACATCGCTGTAATTAAGGATATAGTATTCCAACGTCGGTGAAAATGATGCGACAGATGTACCCGTCTCGGGAGTCAAATAAATAATACGCCCTTTCTTGTCAAGTCGGCTGACAACTCGGTTTAGTTCTCCGGCAGCAGTCGATTGAAAATAGATATTTCCCAATCGGTCTATGCCATAAAAATCAGTTACCTCATAATTACCTGATGTTATTTGCCGGATCTCATTTCCGGAATATGAATATTGGTAAAGATGTGCATAACCCGATTTTTCGGAGTTGATTATAAAGTAATCTTGATAGAATTTCAGCGTTTCATATGTTTCAGGGGTAATCCATGATTTTGATTCTTCAACATAAATAGATTTGGCAACCGTTGATTTGGGGTTGACTGAATATATATCCAATTTGTTTTGCGCTCTGTTGAGTGTAGCTACAATCAGCCTTTCGGGTGTACCTCCATAAGCGATGCGCGGTATATATTCTATATTTGCATCTTTAAATTCAATGTTTTTTACTTTGCGGGTTTCAACATCATAGCTATGCACCGATACTTTGGAGTTCTTTTCTCCGGCGACCGGATACTTATAGGTAAATTCCCCCGGGTAGTATTTATATTCTTGTTTGGTGTTGCAAGCGCCGCCATATAGCTGAAATGTATAGCTTTTGACTTGCGACTCATTATATTTGATAAAACATAAAGTCAAGTTGTCGGGAGACCAAGCCATTGAATTGTCAGTCGAAAACTCCTCTTCGTAAGTCCAGTCTGGAACACCGTTTTTGACTTCATTGACTTTTCCGTCGGTCGTTACCGCGATTTCTGTGTTGTAGTCAAGTTTTTTGATGTAA
>CAZBUT010000147.1:0-4857 GCA_964495165.1 uncultured Muribaculaceae bacterium
GCCCGCAATTCAACCCTTGAGGGTGACTGTGTGTACCTATCACAACAACACACTCCGACTGCAATATATTGTCGGCATCACGCAAGAAAAACTTCATACCGTGGACATCGACCATTGCAATCATCTTATCCGACAATCTTTTAAGATCGTCACCTTCAATGAGAGCAATCTCAATAATGTCTATACCTTTGCCCTTAGGCGCAGTGCGCGCCGCTGTCATTATTTGGCAAGCCGCCGCGAGGACATGCTCGTGACGGCTTTGACGTTCATTGATTATCATAGTGTCTATCAGATAATGAGCATTGCATCGCCATAGGCTCCAAAGCGGTATTTTTCGCTGATAGCGACATCATAGGCATTCATTACATTTTCATATCCGCCAAATGCGGCAACCATCATCAGCATAGTTGAATATGGCATGTGGAAATTGCTTATCAATGCAGTAGCCACAGTGAAATCGTAGGGAGGGAATATGAATTTATTGGTCCAACCGGCATACGTTTTCATGTGTCCGCCCATACTCACTGCACTTGCCATGCCTCGAAGCACCGATGTGCCTACAGCACACACCTGTCGTTCCTCGTCTTTAGCGCGGTTTATGCGATCGACCAAGTCTTGAGAAACCACCATTTGCTCAGAGTCCATTCTGTGCTTTGTCAAATCCTCGACATCGATCTCGCGGAAATTGCCAAGTCCCGAATGCAAAGTAAGAAACGCCTGATCGATCCCTTTTATTTCCATGCGTTTCAACAACTCACGGCTAAAGTGCAAGCCGGCGGCAGGAGCCACCACAGCACCTTCGTTTTTAGCGAAAATACATTGATACCGATCTACATCGTCTTCTGTCGGTTGACGGTTGATATATGCGGGAAGCGGTGTCTGACCAAGTTTAAACAACGCCTCCTTAAATTCATCATGGGGACCGTCATAAAGGAAACGCAAGGTGCGGCCACGCGAAGTGGTGTTATCGATAACCTCAGCCACCATCGATTCGTCTTCGCCAAAATACAATTTGTTACCGATACGTATCTTTCGTGCCGGCTCGACAAGCACGTCCCAGAGTTTATGCTCGGCATTCAGTTCACGCAGCAAAAACACCTCGATGTGAGCCCCGGTTTTTTCCTTGTTGCCGTCCAAACGGGCAGGGAACACCAATGTGTCGTTAAAAACCATTACATCTCCTTCATCAAAATAGGAGATCACATCTTTAAATATCTTATGCTCAATCTCTCCCGTTTTTTTGTTAAGCACCATAAGTCTTGATTCGTCACGCTGAGCGGCAGGCTCTTGCGCAATAAGCTCTTCCGGGAGCTTGAATTTAAATTGAGATAATTTCATATTGCTATATCTTTGATTGTTATTTTATTCATTTACTTCAGGCATCACCAATTCTGCCGATTGGAGCATTTCAATAGCCTCATCGACCTTCATACATTGGTCGATTGAAACATTCCCTACACGTGTGCGGCGCAATGCCGTGAGATGCCCGCCGGAATTTAAAGCCGCGCCAATATCACGGGCAAGAGCCCTTATGTATGTTCCCTTACTGCACACGACACGTATTTTTATGCTTGTCTGAGAATATTCGAGCAATTCAATCTCGTTGATTACCAACAATTTGGGTTTCAGCTCCACCTCATGCCCTTTGCGCGCCATTTTGTAGGCCCGTTTGCCGTCTATCTTACATGCCGAGAAAGCCGGAGGCACCTGCTGAATCTCACCGGTAAACTGCAATAGCACATCTTCGACCAATTCACGGGTTATATGTCCTGTAGGGTATGTGGCGTCTATTTCAGTTTCCAAATCAAACGACGGAGTGGTTGCACCAAGCGCAATAGTGGCGATATACTCTTTCACTCCTGCCTGCAACTCGTCGATACGCTTTGTTGCCTTTCCGGTACACACTATCATCACTCCGGTAGCCAGAGGATCGAGCGTCCCGGCATGACCCACCTTGAGACGGCGCACGTTAAGACGGCGCGACAATGTACCTCTCACACGTTTTACGGCATCAAACGATGTCCAGTGCAATGGCTTGTCAATATATAATATTTCTCCTTCCAACGGATTGAGCATAGACATATTCATTAAGATTACATTATCTGGAGGTCAAGTCCGCACTGCAACATGATAAGTATAGCAGAGCCGATGATTATACGATACCAGCCAAACGCCTTAAATCCATGTTTTGACACAAAATTTATAAAAAACTTAATGGCAAGCAAAGCCACGACGAATGCCACAATATTTCCCACCACAAGCGTCGTGATATTGTCCGTTATAAGTTCAACACCACCCACCTTGACAAGTTTATATGCCTTATATACAGTCGCACCGAGCATTGTGGGCACAGCAAGAAAAAACGAGAACTCTGCAGCGGCTTTGCGGGTCATTTTCTGCGCCATACCGCCAACTATTGTCGCCATAGAACGGGATACACCGGGAATCATCGAGATGCACTGAAACAAGCCCACCATGAATGCCCGTTTCTCCGTTAGCGGTGTTTCTTCGCTGCCCTTGTTGAATATCTTGTCGCAAAACAGCATAAACACGCCGCCTATCACCAACATCAAGGCCACAACCCACACTTTTTCAAGCATTTCATCTATTGCATCGCTGAACACCAGTCCTAATACGGCAGCCGGAATAAATGCTATAAACAATTTCCAATAAAAATCATATTTATGCAGCAAGCGACCAAATGCCGATGCCCCCTCGGGCGCAGGGGCATTGTTTAACTTGAAAAAGCGTTTCCAATAAAGCCACACCACCGACAGTATCGCGCCAAACTGAATAATAAAGGTAAACGCTTTCACATAATCGGTGCTTTCGACACCGAGCAGATTCTGCGCGATAATCATGTGTCCGGTCGATGATACCGGAAGAAATTCGGTCAAGCCCTCAACAATAGCTATAATTATAGCTTGAAAAATATCCATTTTCTGAAGTCGTTTTGCCGTTTAGAATAAAGAAACTTTTCAATCGTTTTTCTTGCGGGGGCGGTATATTATCGCAAATCCCATTGCAACAAATCCGATAAACGCAATTGTCGGACCTACAACAATACGTCGGGTGCTGAATATATCAGGATTAAACTCCTCGGGGGTCGAACTGCCGCCAAGCATGAGCAGGAATCCCACAACAATCATCAGCCCGGCGATTGCCATGAAAATGAAATTGTTTTTTACAAGAGGAAAAGACGCATGAGTATCTTCCTCGTTTTTTTGATTTTTGTAGTCGTTGTTGTTTATTTGTGCCATTTGTGGATATAATTATCGTTATTTAAACATGTCGTCATAGCTTGTACGCAAATATTTGTTTGTCGCCAGCAATGATGCAAGCGCGCATATCAAAATGCCGATGATCAACAATGCGCCGAAAACGTATGACACCGATGTCAATGTGATTGCGTCCACTACCGTTGCGTCAAGCGAACGGGTATAATACAGCAATCCGCCAAGCAAAATCATGGATATTACCGATGCGATGACACCGTGTATGATATTGTTTATGATAAACGGACGGCGTATGAACCCTCCGGTCGCCCCCACCAACTTCATGGTGTGAATGATAAACCTGCGGGAATACACCGTGAGTCTCACCGTGTTGTTTATCAACACAAATGAAATCAATATCAAAGCCGCCGCGACAATTATCAAAACAGCCGCCATGCTGCGTATATTATTGTTGATCGAATCTACCATTTCGGTGTGGACGTTAATCTCTGCCACACACATATTGTCTTTTAACCCTGCTGTTATTTTGTTGATGCTGTCATTATTGGCATACTCAGGCTTTACCTTCACCTCAAATTCAGGGCTGAACGGATTCACGCCGAGCAATCCTATCAAATCCTCTCCCGTGTCGGCTTCCCATTTGCGCAAAGCGTCTTCAGCCGAGAAATATTTCAGGCTGGAAACATATTCGGCACCGGTCCAACGCTGTTTCAAGCGGTTGACATCAGCCTCCGATGTGCCTTCTTTCAATATCACGTCAAAACCCATGTTCTCCTTTATGCTGTTTGTCACCGACGAAGCCGCAATGCCTAAAAAAGCGACTATGCCTAATAACAAAAGCACAAGCGACACACTTATTGTCGATGTGATTTGCGCGCTGAATGTTGATATGCCCAAATGATGTTTTTTCTCCATTTATACCACGTTGACGGAAAGCCTCAAGACACACTTTCCCTAATAAATTGCAAAATTAATACATAAATCGGGCGTTGTCAATACTAAAAATCAAAAATGTGGCAAAAAAAATGTTATCTTTGCACTTCAAATCATCAAATATTATAGGTGAACAAGGAGCGCAAACGGTGCATATTATCAATGTTTTTGCTTATGGTGTTCTTGTCTTATCAGGCAGGAATATCGATGTTTACCCACACCCACACTATAAACGGGTTTGTTGTTGTCCACTCCCACCTCCATAATGGTGACAACCACATTCACACCGATGCACAGATATTTGCCATTTCCCACGTATCGGCATTTTTAGGCGAAGAAGCCGTAATCGGCAGCGAGAGCCACACTTGGAATCCTATCATAACCACTATAGGCCGCGAGGTGGAAATATTCCACGATCTCTCGGCTCTTGTCGATGGGCTAAACTTCCGCGCCCCGCCTGTTGCTAATAGTTAAGGCTCATCGCCTCACTCCTCTCGTCATCAGGAATTGTTTGGTATCTCAAATAGTTTCTCACTATGGAACTTCTATAAGATCTCAAACATCTTTGATGCTCCGGTAAAATTTAACATTGCGGGAATTTATGGGAACTTCTATAAATTACTTTGAAAAGATTCCTAAAATCCGCAGCATTATTTTCGAACGTAAACAATTTTAAAAATTCATCCGG
>CAZBUT010000148.1:0-4854 GCA_964495165.1 uncultured Muribaculaceae bacterium
TTGTTTATTCTGCTGTCTATCTCTGCTTGTGGCAGATGTGAATTTTGTTTCATAGTGAAATATTATTGGTTATGACAAAAAAAGTCGACAAAACTTGAAAAATCGTCAAAAGTATATTCTGCATTACTGCATTTGCCGAAACCGTAAGAGGCGTATATCATTGGAATTCCGGCTTGATGCGCACTATCGCAATCGCCCTGTGTGTCACCCATGTATATGGGCGATTTCAAATTGTGGCGCGAGATTAAACTTCTGATATTTTCTGATTTACCTTTAAGTGTTTCTCCATAAGTGAGCGTGTCTATGAAATACTGTTCAAGACCGGTATAGTTCAGAAAGTTATGTAACCCCTCGGCTCCGCAATTGCTCACCATGAACAAATTGTATTTTTCAGCCAGACGAGCTATTCCGTTCTCTACTCCTGCATATAATTTCCCGCCAAGAATTGGCATCATTTCTTTTTCGTTGATGTCAAGCAGTCGCAAATACTCGTCGGCATCAATTGGAATGGTGACTAAGCGTTTGAATATTTCATTTATCGGCAAGCCCATGCACGCGAGCAATTCCTCTCTGGTAATTTCGGGAGATTTGATGTTTAATTGCTCAAATGTTGCTTGCCATATGGCACAATATGAGTCTACGGCGTCCCAAAGGGTTCCGTCCATGTCAAAAATTATGCTGTCAAATTGGGCTTTCTGCATATTCGTTTTCTTGGAAGATGATTCCTATTTGTTCTATGCCTTGTAGTGTGTCGACACGCATTATATGTCTGATTATTATAGGCTGGTGTGGCTCGATGATGTGAGAACCGTTTATGGGCAGTTCCAGTTGAAAACTTGTTCCAATGCCTTTGCCGTGCCACCGCCCGTAAATGTCGGCAAGTTCGATATTTATAGTGTCACGTTTTATTCCGCTGTCGTTTATATTGAAACTTGCCTCTAACCATATATTGCTGTAAATATAATTGTTGTTATGGCGCAAGGCTATGGATAGCACTCCTGTCGCAACGCTGTCGCCTATTTCGGGAACAAAGCAAATCGTGTCATTGTAAGCCCACCCGTCGACCGATACATTTTTGAAGTCGCTATAATCATTGTGCCCGGGAACACATGCTCCCAAGCACAAGATTATAATTGTTATGACAAGCAGTTTATGCATTATCTTTATCGGTTTTGTTGTCGTTTTGTTGTGGTTTTGGCGGCTTATTGTGCCGATTCCCTTTCTTCCTGTTTTCACCGTCATTACGGAGCTGTCCGTTGTTTTGTGGCGGTTGTTGGTTGGCGTTTTGACCACCTTTGTTGCCGTTTTTACGCTTCTTCTTTTTGGCTTTGTCAAAACGTGTCACGCTGTCTTGTCCGATTATGTCGCCAAACTCTTTTGCTTCACGTGGTTTCTCCTCGCCGTCGCGTTGCAACTGCAGCGGCTTTTCTCCGCGTTTGTTCATTGCAATAATTTCAAATGCTCTATCAGCATCGATTGTGACAAGATTTGCCGGAATCGATTTGTCGGTAGAGTATGTGAGTTCTCGCTTGAATATATCTACTTTAAAGTGATAGTAGGTTGCATCGGCGGTTTCAAGGCGAATCTCTTTTGATGGCAGTTTCTTGACGCTTTCAACGTAAGTGTCGACTTCAAAATTGAGACAGCATTTCAATTTGGCGCATTGCCCTGCAAGTTTTTGTGGGTTCAATGATATATCTTGATAGCGTGCCGCGCTTGTAGCGACCGATACAAAATTTGTCATCCAGCTTGAACAACATAATGGTCGTCCACATGGTCCTATACCTCCGATTCTGCCGGCTTCTTGACGGGCGCCGATTTGTTTCATCTCTATGCGCACCTTGAATGTTTCGGCCAAAACTTTTATAAGTTGTCGGAAGTCAACACGTTCATCTGCAATATAATAAAATATTGCTTTGTTGCCGTCGCCTTGGTATTCAACGTCTCCGATCTTCATGTTAAGTCCGAGACTTTCGGCAATTTTGCGTGAACGTATCATCGTATCATTTTCGCGTGCTTTTGCCTCCTCAAATTTTTCGAGGTCGGTAGGCTTGGCTTTGCGGAATATGCGTCTGATTTCGGCATCCGGCTTGATGTGGGCTTTTTTCATTTGAAGGGCAACAAGTTTTCCCGTCAACGTCACCGTGCCAATGTCATGTCCCGGTGAAGCCTCGACTGCTACAATGTCGCCTGTTTCAAGTTGCAGATTGTTGCTGTTTTTATAATAACCTTTGCGGGTATTTTTAAACTGCACCTCAACCATGTCAAAGTCGGCATATCCTCCGGGAATGTCTTCAAGCCAGTTATAGCAATGAAGTTTTCCGCGGGGCGTACACTTCCGGCTATTGCAACATTGCTTAGCCGTGCCGTTTTCTTCAGCCTCTTGCGCCGTGCCGTTTTCGTTAATATCGTTTTCGGTAGCCATAATGCTTGCTCTTATTTGGCGAAGCTCACTGCGCGAGTCTCACGAATGACGGTAATCTTAACCTGTCCTGGATATGTCATCTCGTCTTGAATGCGTTTCGCGATTTCGGCCGATAGTTTTTCTGTTTCAACATCATCAATCTTGTCGGCTCCAACGATTACACGCAATTCACGACCTGCTTGTATTGCGTATGTCTTGATTACGCCTGGGTAGGATAGAGCCAATTGCTCAAGGTCGTTAAGACGTTTGATGTAGGCTTCCACTATTTCGCGGCGTGCGCCAGGGCGTGCGCCTGATATTGCGTCGCACACTTGTACTATTGGTGCAAGCAGTGTGGTTTGCTCTATTTCATCGTGATGTGCTCCGATTGCATTGCATATTTCCGGTTTTTCCTTGTATTTCTCAGCAAGTTTCATACCGATAATTGCGTGTGGTACTTCGGGATCTTCATCGGGAACTTTGCCTATATCGTGAAGTAATCCGGCACGACGTGCTTTCTTAGGATTAAGACCCAGTTCCGATGCCATTATTGCACATAGATTTGCTGTTTCGCGAGCATGTTGAAGCAAGTTCTGACCATAGCTTGAACGATATTTCATTTTACCGATGAGGCGTATCAAGTCAGAGTGCAGGCCATGTATTCCAAGGTCGATAGCCGTACGTTTTCCAGTTTCGATGATCTCTTCTTCGATTTGTTTACGCACTTTTGCAACAACTTCCTCGATGCGTGCCGGGTGGATACGTCCGTCTGCAACAAGTTGATGTAATGCAAGACGGGCTATCTCACGGCGCACCGGGTCAAAGCCTGAAAGTACAATCGCTTCGGGAGTATCGTCAACGATAATCTCAATACCGGTAGCAGCTTCCAATGCGCGTATATTGCGTCCTTCACGACCGATGATGCGTCCTTTGATTTCATCTGAATCGATATGGAACACAGTCACTGAATTTTCAATGGCAGTCTCTGTTGCAACTCGTTGTATAGATTGAACAACAATGCGTTTTGCTTCTTTGTTGGCAGTCATTTTCGCTTCGTCCATTATATCGTTGATATATGACGCTGCTTGAGTTTTTGCTTCATCTTTTAGCGACTCGATGAGTTTCTCTTTTGCCTCTTCCGATGAAAGACCGGAAATATGTTCAAGCGTTTCCTGAGCCGAGCGTTTGAGCTTGTCAAGCTCTGCCTTGCGATTTTCAACATCACTCAATTGCTTTTCGAGATTGGCTTTGGTTGCATCGATTTCGTTGCGCGCTTTTTGGTTCTCGCTTTGTTGCTGGTTGAGTTGCAGTTCACGCTGTTTTATCCTTGCTTCTGCACTTTGCACTTTAGCCAATCGAGAGTTGGCTTGTTTCTCTGCTTCGGCTTTTATTTTCATTTCAGCTTCGCGAGCTTCAAGCAATTTGTCTTTCTTTATGGCTTCGGCTTCACGATTTGCTTCGTCAATTATTGTTTTGGCGCGACTGCCGGCCATTGACTTTTGTACGGCCATTGTGCCAATGATTCCAATGGCAAGGGCTACAATCCCTATGGCTACGTAAATTAGTACTCCTATTATTGTCATTTTAGTTTTATAATTAATTGTTTATAATAAAAATGCACATTAATCATTGGCAAAGCAATGACTACTGTGCAGTAATTTCTTCTCTGTAAATGAATATAATCAACTCGCGAGTGGTGGCAGCTCTAATCTGCATTCTCGTCTTTGAGCATTGCGCTTAGCTGTTCCTCCAACTCTTGTAGTGACTTGAGATTGTCAGCATCTGTTTTCGCCTGATTTTGATATAATTTGGCAAATTGGAATGCAACCATTGCCAATATCTCATCACGCTTTTTATCTTTAAACCGTTGTTTCCATGCGGTATACAATTGATTTACATTGTATTCCGCAGTCCTTATCACCTCTTCGTCTTTCATGTTAATAGAAAGAGGTATAGGAGCAACTTCGGCTATGCGTATTGTTATATTCAGTTTATCTTTCATTGCATCATTCGCTTAGTTCTAAGATGCATTTGTCGATTTCCCGCACCATTTCGATTAATTTAGCTCGGCTTTTTTCCACATCTTTATGATCGGGCACGGCAATTGACACTACTTTAAGATACTCATTCTCTTGTCTTAGCTTGTTTAGTTCTTGCTCTTGAGAACGTATTGTCAATTCCAGCTCGGCAATCTTGGTGTCAGCAACCTCTTTCTCTTTGCGCAATACAATATATCGCTCGGTCAATAAACCTGCTTTTTCTCGTATTTGCTCTAAGGTCTCTTGTAAATTACCGGCCATTATTAATCCAAATTTTTACAAAAGTAGTGATTTTTTTCTGTTGAATGGTAATTTATAAGCGATTTTTTGCATGTCAAGAGTTATTTTTTTATTTCATGTAGAGTCCAACAGCAAATGCAAAATTAGTTCAAGTTTGCGAAAAAACGATTT
>CAZBUT010000149.1:0-4810 GCA_964495165.1 uncultured Muribaculaceae bacterium
ACGATGCATTTATGATGGAAGAGGACGGGCGAGTGGAAGAACAACTGTATTTTGAATATGTATCGCTCAATCTTAGTTCTCCGCCGCGTGTTACACAAGTCAACACAACCGAAGATGCGTTAAACGCGCTATCGCACAAGCATTTTGATTTGATAATCACTATGCCGGGGGTTGATATACCCGAAACTTTCACCGGAGCCCGTAAGATAAAATCACAGTTTCCAACCATACCGATTATCGTGCTTACCCCTTTTTCCAAAGAGGTGTCACGCCGACTGTCAAAGGAAGATTTCACAGGTATAGATTATGTGTTCAGCTGGCTTGGCAATGTCGATTTGTTGCTTGCCATAATCAAGTTGCTTGAAGACAAGATGAACGCCGACAACGACATAAACGGAGTAGGAGTACAGATGATCTTGCTTGTTGAAGACTCTGTGAGATTCTACTCGTCGGTGTTGCCACACCTTTATAAGTTTCTGCTCAAGCAATCGCTTGTGTTTTCAACCGAAGCGCTTAACGAGCATGAGCAGATGTTGCGTATGCGCGGACGTCCAAAAGTAATGCTTGCTCGCGACTATGAAGAAGCGGTTCAACTCTACGAAAAATACGGGCGCAACATGCTTGGAATCATAAGCGATGTGTCGTTTAAACGGGAGGGAGAGAAGGATCAGCAAGCAGGATTGAAATTAGCTCGTTATCTGCGCGACAAAGATCCTTATTTGCCTATCATCATTGAGTCATCGGAACGGGATAACGCCGATAAAGTACAGGATTTTGACGGTGTATTCTTAGACAAAAACTCAAAGAAATTGCCTGTCGATTTAGGCGAGGCGATAATGGAAAACTTTGGTTTCGGCGATTTTGTCGTTCGCAATCCGGAGACCGAAGAGGAGATTATGCGCATAAAGTCATTAAAAGACATGCAAAATAATGTGTTTAAAATCCCAGCCGAAGCACTTTTCTATCATGCATCGTATAATGACATATCTCGTTGGCTGTATTCACGCGCCATGTTTCCGATAGCCGAGGTCATAAAACAACATCGATTCCACTCGATTGAGGAAGCTCCGGCTGTGCGCCAACTGTTTTTTGACCTTATAGTCAAATATCGCAAAATGAAAAACCGTGGCGTTGTGGCAGTGTTTCAGAAAGACAGGTTTGACCATTACTCCAATTTTGCGCGTATAGGTCAAGGCTCGCTCGGAGGCAAAGGTCGCGGTTTGGCATTCATTGACTCTATCATAAAGAAAAACCCCGTTTGTGACAATTTCGATGGGGTAACGGTGTCAATACCGCGCACTGTGGTGTTGTGTACCGATATTTTTGACGAGTTTATGGCCGCCAACAATCTATACCCGGTAGCGTTAAGCGATTTGCCCGATGAAGATATACTGCGCTATTTTTTACAAGCAAGGCTTCCCGAGAGATTGATAGAAGATTTCTTTGCTCTGTTTGAGGTCGTCGACAAGCCATTGGCGATACGCAGTTCAAGCCTGCTTGAAGATTCTCACTATCAGCCGTTTGCCGGCATATATTCCACCTATATGATACCCCAAGTGGAAGACCGCTATGAGATGCTGCGCATGTTGAGCGATGCCATAAAGGGCGTATATGCATCGGTGTTCTATGCCGACAGTAAAGCCTATATGAATGCGACAAGCAATGTGATCGATCAAGAAAAAATGGCAGTCATCATTCAAGAAGTGGTAGGGGAGGAACATGCCGGATATTACTACCCGTCATTCTCAGGTGTCGGACGCTCTCTTAATTATTATCCTATAAACGATGAGATTCCTGAAGACGGTGTAGCCGAAATCGCTGTAGGTTTAGGTAAATACATCGTTGACGGAGGTCTGAGCCTGCGTTTTTCGCCCCGTCATGCCGACAAGGTGCTGCAAACGTCGACACTCGACCTTGCATTGCGCGACACACAGACACGCATGTACGCCATAGACATGCACAAAACTACCGAAGATTTCAGAGTCGACGACGGCTTCAATATCGCCAAAATCAAGGTGCAGGACGCAGCCGCTACGGGGGCTTTACGCTATATGGTATCTACATTTGATTATATCGACCAAATGATACGTGACAGCGAGTATGGCGACGGACGGCGCGTAGTGACATTTGCCAATGTGTTGCAACATAAAGTATATCCTCTTGCCGAGATTGCTGACTTTATGCTGCAGAAAGGTCAAGCTGAAATGGGACGCCCGGTAGAAATTGAATTTGCCGGAATGATAGATGTCAATGGCGACAAAAAAGGGAATATATATTGGTTGCAGATACGCCCGATCATTGACCGTAAAGAGCTTGTCGACGAAAGCATTCTGAGCATTCCCGATAGTGATGTGATACTGAGAAGCAACACGGCTTTGGGGCATGGAAATATAGAAAACGTCGATACAATCGTTTATGTGCGTCCTGAAAACTTTAATTCTTCAAATAATTCGCTTATTGCACGTGAAATTGAAAAAATAAATCGTAACTTTACAGCTCAAGGAGAAAGTTATATCCTTGTAGGTCCCGGTCGGTGGGGTTCGAGCGACACGGCTCTCGGTATACCTGTGAAATGGCCAAACATTTCTCAGGCAAAAATTATTGTAGAGTCGTCACTCAGCAATTACCGCATAGAGCCAAGCCAAGGCACGCACTTTTTCCAAAATCTCACATCATTTGGTGTGGGGTATTTCACTATCAATCCCTCGTCAAGCGATGGCATATATGATATTGACTATCTTGACTCGCTTCCCGCTGTGTATGAAAGTGAAAACGTGAGAATAGTAAAATTTGACCAACCGCTTGCCATTGGCATCAACGGACGTAAAGGAGTTGGAGTCGTGGCCAAGCCTAAAAAATGAGGCAAAACAATATGTCAATATTCGGAAAATTCAAACAGGCATTGGGATTCTCAGATGATGAGAATGATGACTTTTATGACGGAATAGATGAAAGTCCAAGCGCATTGCCTGCAAAAAGAGAAATACAGCGAGACTCCACAACTAAGACAGAGTCTAAAGACACCGTTGCGACGGAACAGCCGGCAGGCGTTCCGACCGAAATTTTTGAGCGTGTAGTAAAATTGTTTAATGATTCTCTGCCCGACTTTCTTAAGTCATGTGTTGATGTCGATGCACAACGCAAGTATATTTATGAATCTCTCGATGAGGGAATGAAAGCGTATCTTGACCGTGTCGCTTCAGAAGCACGCCAACGCAGTGACGGAAAATGGAAAGATGAGCGCAATCGTTTGCAGACTGAAATGGCTCAACTTAAAGAGCAATACAAGTCGATTGATGAACAGCGGTCGGAATGGCAAAAGCAACAACTAAGTGCCGAACGACAAAAAAGAGCGTTGAGCGAACGTCTGCATGACCTTGAAAAACAGGTTGCTACACTTGAAGCCGAAAAAGAGCAGTATGATCTGGAAAACAAAAGCCTTGTAAACAAGTTAAAAGTTTCGGCAGTTGTTGACGGCGATATGGCTGAAATGCGCCAAGAGATTCTAAATCTTCAAGAACGTCTCAAAGAAGCTCGCGAAAGTGATAAAAACGTTGAGATGCAAGCGCTTATTGATGCAGCCAATACAACTATTGCAGAAAAAGAGGCAGAACTTGCGGCTTTAAAAGAGAAATTATCGGTAGCAGAATCTCAACAGTCAGAGCAAACGGCTGAAGATAACTCAGAAGAAATTGACACTCTCAATAAAAAAATTGTTGAGTTAACATCACATAATAAGACCTTGGAAGAGGCAATCGAGCAACTTAAAACCAAAGAACAGATTGCCGATGAAATGATCAATGATCTTAATACAAGAGCTTCTGCTGCGATTCAACAATTGAAAGAAAAAGAGAGCGAATTTGAGGCTATGTCTCAACAAAATGGAGAAACCGATGCCCAGATACAATCACTCAAAGATAAATTGGCACTTGCAAATGATGAGCTTGAAGCATCGCGCGAAGAACTTCAAGAGGCGCGTGAGTCGATGCAGGCTCTCGACGAAATTCAAGAACAAATTGACAAATTTGAAGAACTGAAGCGCAAAAAAGATGCACGTATCACAGAACTGCAAGATGAATCACGAAACCACTTGAGTTATATCGCTGAACTTGAAAGTGAAGTGAAGTCATTGAAGCACACAATCGACAATAACATACACCAACATGCCGAGATTGTGATGACCCTTCGTGCCGAGATAGATGAATTAAAAGCGCAAAAAGCATATAGCCAATTATCAACACCTATTGTTGACCTTGACGAAGATGAAACTGTTGCAGAAATAAAGGCAACAACCGAAAAGAAAGTGAAAATATCGGCAATTGACGAATCTCTTGATGATACCGATTGGCTTGTGGCAACACCTCCGCCTGGGACAATCACACGACCGACACCGGCAACTACCGATGAGGATTTTGGCTATCAGTCACCGACTCGCAAGCCGGTAACTCCTGAGAATGATGCTCAAATGTCTTTATTTTAATAACATGCTACAATGAAACATATATTTAAATACATACTCGCTTGTCTATGCCTGATGCCGGGAATGTCGGTTTACGCCCAAGGTGTCAATCATGCATCTCAATTGGAAAAATATGTATATCCCAATAACATTCCTGCGTCGCCCAACGCATATACATATATGCCCGATGGGCAAACGTTCCTGTCGTTAAGCAATGACGGCAAAACTATTATAAAATATGATTTAAAGACAGGCAACGAGATAGAGACGGTTCTCGATGTAAATAAAACACGTGAAAACAAGATCTCTAAAATAGAAGGGTTTGTACTTAGTGAAGACGGCACTAAAATG
>CAZBUT010000150.1:0-4810 GCA_964495165.1 uncultured Muribaculaceae bacterium
AACATCGACCAATACAACAAAGACCGCAAAGAACTTGACAAACGCATTACCGAGGAGGCAAATGCGATTCTTGAGGCTCGTGGCGAAATGCATTCCGACAAAAAATCGATTGTCATATATAATAAAGATTGGCACAAGGGAATTATAGGTATAGTTGCATCGCGATTGACAGAATTGTACTATAAGCCGTCGGTAGTGCTGACCCTTGCCAATGGATTGGCGACTGGTTCGTCACGCTCGGTTCAAGGTTTCGATATTTACAAGGCAGTCGATGCATCACGCGAATTGCTTGAAAATTTTGGCGGTCACACCTATGCGGTGGGATTGTCGCTCAAGGAAGAAAATATTCCCGAATTTACAAGACGTTTTGAGGAATATGTAGCTGCAAATATCCAACCGTGTCAATTGAAACCGCAATTGGATATAGATGCCGAATTGTCATTTGCCGACATAACACATGAGTTTGTTGCGTTGTTGCGCCGTTTCAATCCGTTTGGACCGGGCAACCCCAAACCGGTGTTCTGTACCAAGAATGTTATAGATTTTGGCACCAGTAAACTTGTAGGTCGCCAGCTTGAGCATATAAAGCTTGAACTTGTTGACAATACATCGGGAAAAGTGATGAATGGTATCGCGTTTAATATGTCGGAACATTTTGAACATATTCATGCGCGCAAGCCGTTTGACATTTGCTATACGATCGAAGAAAACAAGCATCAGAACGCTTCAAGCTCTATTCAACTGCTTGTTAAAGAAATACGCGTATCAAAAGAGTGATATGTACCTTCGCAGCATCTGTTTATGAGGCAGCGTATTAAAGAAATACTCCACGATTACTGGGGATACAATTCATTCCGCCCCTTGCAAGAAGATATTATCATGTCGGTCTTGCAGGGGCGTGATACATTAGGGCTGTTGCCTACCGGTGGCGGCAAGTCAATCACTTTTCAAGTCCCGGCAATGGCTTTCGACGGATTGACATTGGTGGTTACGCCGCTCATATCGCTTATGAAAGACCAGGTTGACAATTTGCGTGCAATTGGGATAAAGGCGATATATACACATTCGGGGCTGACCCGAGCTGAGCATCAACTTGCGATAGATAAATGCCGATATGGCAAGGTGAAATTGCTGTATGTTTCCCCCGAACGATTGCAATCCAAATCGTTTATCGATAATTTGCGATTGCTTGATGTGTCTTTGATTGTAGTCGATGAAGCTCATTGCATATCACAGTGGGGGTATGATTTTCGCCCGTCATATTTGCGTATAAATTCAGTCAGAGAGTTGTTTCCCTCTGCTCCTGTTCTTGCGCTCACGGCATCGGCAACCCCCGAGGTGGTCGATGACATAATGGCACGTCTCAATTTCAATGGGCGTAATATGTACGCCCGCAGTTTCTCTCGCGAAAGCCTGTCATATATTGTTCGCTATGGAGACCATAAAGAGGCAATGTTGCAAAAGATTTTGACAACGACATCGGGCAGTGCAATAGTTTATGTGCGGTCTCGCAGACGCACACGCGAGATTGCCGAAATGCTCATGCATGAAGGCATCAGTGCCGATTTCTATCATGCCGGACTCGCGCCGGAAGATAAAGACGAAAAGCAGAACCGTTGGAAAAATGATGAATGCCGTGTAATGGTGGCGACCAATGCATTTGGAATGGGAATTGATAAACCTGATGTGAGAGTGGTTGTGCATCACGATTTGCCTTCATCTTTGGAAGAATATTACCAAGAGGCAGGGCGTGCAGGACGCGATGGAAAACCGTCTTTTGCTGTGCTTTTGGCATCTAATCGAGATAAAGCGACATTGACAAAGCGGGTAAACGAAAACTATCCTGAGAAAGATTTTATTTCAAGAACTTATGAACTTGCAGGCAATTTTTTGAATGTCTCGGTGGGGAGTGGGTATAATGAAGTGTATGAGTTTAATTTCAATTTGTTTTGCAAAAGATTTGATTTGCCTCCGATTCAGGCTCATAGCGCATTGAACCTGTTGACTCAGGCGGGATATATAGATTTTACCGAAGAGATTTCGACCCGTTCGCGCATCATGGTGTTGGCGCAGAAACAAGAGTTGTATTCGCTTAATCTTGAGCCTCAGGTTGATATGGTGTTTCAACTTGTTTTGCGCACATATACCGGTTTGTTTGCCGATTATGTTTTTATCAATGAGGCATTGCTTGCTTCACGGCTAAAAGTGGCTGAAGATGTTATATATCAATCACTGCTGGCATTGTCCCGTATGCATGTTATTCATTATGTGCCACGAAAAACAACCCCGTATATTCTATACACTACATCACGAGAATTGCCCAAATATATTGCGTTGCCACGCACTGTGTATGAAGATCAGCGCCGTAGGTTGGAGAAGCGTATAGAGGCAATGAAAGCATTTGCTTTTAATACCGATGATTGTCGGGTGAATGTGATGCTGAGATATTTTGGAGAGTCTCCCTCTGCGTCATGTGGCAATTGCGATATATGCCGTTCACGACGCACGGTAGCAGACCAAGAAACGAGAATAAAACGTTTGCGAGATTCGATTTTGTATCTTGCAAGTCAGTCCGGAGGTCACACGATAAGTTACATTGCCAATGAGACATCTACTCCGGAAAGCGTTGTCATTGAAGTGTTGCGTGAGATGATTGATGAGGAAATAGTTGCTTTGTCGGGCGATAAAGTCACGGCTGTGCATGACTCATAATCCTCCACGGTATAAGTTCTCTTAAAATATCCGTCAGATTAATAACGTAAACATCATTTAATCTCTTTTATTTCAATCGCTCAATCCTTATGGGACGGGCGATTGTTTTATATGTGAGAAATGATAAAAACATCTTTTTCATCGTTATCTTCTGTTTGGTAGTGATACCGTGCAGAAGACCTCTAAATAGTTGTAAGGGTGGAGGAATCGGGCAAACTCCGATTCCTCTTTTTTGATGAGATTACTCCGAAACCAACTCAAAGCTCCAACCGTTGACTTTCATTTTATTGGAGTCGGCACTCACTGTGTAAAATTCGACCTCATCAACCCAACCCGAATTGGTGTGAACATATTCCGAAAATTGAGTGAATAGGAAAATGTGTTCTCTTTCGGTTTCTGGTAACTGTATCTTCGATGCATTCAAAAAACTATTGAACAGTTGGTCGCTGTCGTATTGCATTTCCTGTACAAATTTTGCCCATGAGGTTTCGGGATTGTATTCTTTAAACCAGAATTCAGATTTGACATCTATTGGAGTTTGGTCAAATGGGGAGGGAAGTTGGGTTTTATCCTCATAGAGCCTGTATAGTTCATAGCGATTCCCGTGATAGGCAAGAGCCCTGCTTATTGGCAGACTGTTTATCGCCGTACTTTTATTTAACAGCATGTTTGTCGCTCCGTTGATGATGTTTGATACTATTTGCGGCAATTGCCCGGTTTTTTCGCCTGATAGTTTTATCAGTCTTTCGGTCGTAAATGTTTTTATGCTGTCGATTACTTGCGCTCTGATATTGTATATTTCGTCCCAATTTACGATGTCAAGTATGTTGCCAAATTCGTTCGTTTTTAATATTAGCGGAATTCCCGCTGTTTTCTTGGCAATCCAGTTTTGTAATTCATTGGACAAACTATCACGGTAATACACTTCTGTATCAAAAGATAAGTATTCCAAAATATAACTGTCGGCAGTGCTGTCGGTTACTTCAATAGTAAACGTTTCACGACAATCCTTTGTGCATATAGTGTCATTGCCTTGTATTTCATGAGTAAAACTTTCCAAGGAATATTTTATTTTGTCTCCTTTAGCCCAATAAGCTACTAACGTAGCGGTTGAATCTTGCATGTTGATTTGGGCAAACAGTGGCATTGCCGCAATGCTTATAATCAATGAAAAAATAAATCGAGTCATTGTGTTTTGTCCTTAGGTTAATAGTGATGTTGCAAAGATACAACAAAACTTGATATGAAATTATGACTGTCTGATAAAAGTTGAGGCTCTTTTGTTTTTACTACAAACAACATTATACCAAGGGCAATAACTATTCAGCAGGTACGCTGAATAGTTGCGTAAAAAATATTTTTTGCAAAAATTTCATAAAAACACGGTGGTTGTGTAACATTTGCATGATTTCATGCGTCTAATTAACGTAATCTGACAGAAAACATCTATGCAAAAGTATTTTCTATTCTTCACGGCTGTTTTAATCACAGCCCTTTCGTCCCGCGCACAATATATCGTGAAAGGTTGTGTAACCGATACTATAGGCGAGGGAGAACCATACGCAACAGTAAGAATTTACGCTCAGTCAAACAAGGAGAAACCGGTAAAGATGAGCGTTACCGACATCGACGGCAGGTTCATGCACACGCTCACCGATGCCGGAAAATATACCCTGCAGATTTCATCAGTGGGAAAACTTACTCTGAATGAGGATTTTGAGGTGAGCAGTACACAACCGGATAAAGATTTCGGCACACTTGTCATCAAGAACAACGACAATACGCTTGCCGGAGTGGAAGTAGTGGCTCAAAAGCCGCTTGTGACCACTGAAATAGATCGTCTGAGCTATGATGTTCAAGCCGATGAAGAGAGCAAAACGAGTAATATATTTGATATGTTACGCAAAGTCCCTATGGTGACAATCGATGGAGAAGATAATATCAAAGTAAACGGTAGCAGTAATTTCAAAATCTACAAAAACGGACGACCAAACACTGCTTGGAGCAATAATCCCAAAGAGGTGTTAAAATCCATTCCTGCAGGAATGATAAAGAAAATCGAAGTTATTACCGAACCGGGAGCAAAATATGATGCCGA
>CAZBUT010000151.1:0-4757 GCA_964495165.1 uncultured Muribaculaceae bacterium
AATAAATTGACAAAAAATGAAGCAAAAATATTTTATCCATATTACAATTTTGTTATCTTTGTGACATAAAAATAAAAAATAATCATTATGGGACGTACACAACTTGACTCCTTAGACAGCAAAATACTTAGTATGCTGGCTAATAATGCGAGAAAACCGTTTCTTGAAATAGCACGTGAATGTAACGTGTCGGGTGCGGCAATACATCAGCGTATTCAGAAATTGACAGCTATTGGAGTAATAAAAGGCTCTGAAATGCTGATTGATCCTTCGGCTGTTGGTTATGACACTTGCGCGTATATCGGCTTTTTCCTTAAAGATCCCTCTCAATTTAACTATGTGGTAGAGGAACTTAAGAAAATTCCCGAGGTGATTGAATGCCATTTCACGACCGGACAGTATGATATGTTTATAAAATTATATGCGCGCAACAATGATCATTTGCTCCATATAATTCATCACCAATTGCAACATTTGGGGCTGGCACGAACAGAATCATTGATTTCTTTCAAAGAGGTTTTCAAACGCCAAATCCCAATCACAGAAGAACCGGAAAAATAAAAGAGCTTCTGTGCGGTTTTAGATAAAAGAGTTTGTTTAGCGGTGTCAATATGAAATTGATACCGCTTTTTTGTGTATGCAGTGTAATATTATTAGAAATTATATCCCACTGTAAACTGCCATGCTTTATTGTGCCCTGAATATTTTTTGCGAGAATCTTCAACAGCTTTAAAAACGTTTCGGCAACCGGCTTCATAATGTACTCCAACATAATAATGTTCCAGAATCACTAAGCCCGTACCTATTTTAAATCCCCAGTCATAATCTTTTACAGCTCCGTCATCTCCGAAATAATCCTTTTTATTGGTGAAACTTTGTACGCGTTCCAACTCTGAAAGCATTTGTATTGAAAGACATTCATATTTATCGTCACCTCCTAATCCGTATAGGAAATATGGTCCAAAATCAACTTGCCACTGGATATATTCGTTAATCTTGGTTCTGACAGATGCCAGTATTGGAATCTGAAAATAAGTGCTGCTGCGATTGCCTTCATAATATGTAATGTAATCAGCGTTGTCGTTTGTCAGCATGTATTTATAGTCATGATTGCGGCGTTGAAAGAAAAAACCCGGTTGCAATGTCAAGAAATTGCGTATATTGATGTCGCAAACGAGTCCCATGCTCATGCCTGCTTTCCATTGATTGTGTGTCCACCTCATATCTTGTATTGATGATGAGTAATTATCAGAAAGGTTTGATGTGTTTACTCCGGCTCTGACCCCCAACACAAACAATCGGTCGGGTAATCCCGCGTCAAGAAAATCAAATGCATGAGCCACAGGTTGGAACAGTGTCGATAAAAACAGTAGTGAAATCAGTATTTTTTTCATTGTAAAGAAATATAATAGATCCAAATTTTTCGCTAAGTTACAATTTCAAGTTCAATATTGAATCATATTTTTAGCGATAAAATCGACTGTTGCCTGTATTTGTCCCTTTTTACCTTAAATACTGCAAAATTTCCCAACAGAGCAAAAAATACTGTATCAAAACTTTATATGCAGTAATCTGAATTTTGGAAACAAAAAAATTTTGAAGTAACAAATAGATAGCGTAACTTTGGACTCAAAATAATTACAAATTAACAACAAAATAGATATGGCTTCAACAGGAAAGCAACTTTGGGTATCGGCCAAAGACTATATAATGATAGTTTTAGGAATCGCGATTTATTCATTTGGATTCTGTGCGTTTATTCTTCCGGAGAAAGTGGTTATCGGAGGCGTATCCGGTATTGGGTCATTGGTGTTTTTTGCTTCTCAAGAGTATTTGCCGTTTGAAATCCAAGTTGCTTATACTCAGTATGCCTTAAATTTGATATTATTGGCGTTTGCCTATAAAGTGGTCGGGAGGCAGTTTGTGGTAAGAACTGCTTTTGGCGCAACGGTAATATCATTGATGATTGGAATTATGCAACCGCTGTTTCATGACCTTCTTGGCGGGCGTCCGCTTGTTGATGGGCAGACATTTATGAATATCATTATTGGCGGTATATGTTGTGGCGCCGGTATCGGATTGGCATTTATCCACAACGGAAGCACAGGCGGCACCGATATTGTAGCTGCAATGGCTTCCAAAAAAACAAATGTAAGTGTAGGCAGGACAATGCTGTATACCGACTTTTGTATAATATCATCTTCCTATATATTGTTCCAGGACCCTAATAAAATTGTATATGGACTTGTGGTGTTGTTTATTGCTTCATGGGTCGCAGATCAGATTATCAATACCAATCGGCAAGCCGTGCAATTCACGATTTTTTCACCTAAATGGGAGGAAATCGCGACTGCAATTAACAACGAGGCAAATCGTGGCTGTACAGTGCTTGACGGAATCGGCTGGTATAGCAAGCAAAACGTCAAAGTGTTGCTTGTTATGTGCCGCAAAATAGAGCAAGTAACAATTTTCCGCATTATAAAGTCGATAGATCGTGATGCGTTTATCACCCAAGCCAATGTCAATGGTGTTTATGGAAAAGGATTTGATCAGATTAAATTGAAAATAAAATCGAGTGAGGATCGAACTGGAAAGTCGACTGAGTCGCAATCTTAAAAAGTAGCTCATAAATAAACGTAAAAGCAAATGAAAAAAATATTTTTGGCGGCAATTGTCGCCATGATGCCTTTTGCCTTAGTGGCAAAAAAAATGCCAAAGCAAGAAATGGTAATGCCTGCTTTTTTACAACCGGGTGATACCATAGCTATAATATCACCGGCATCTTTGCCGCAAGAAGAAGATGTGAAAGGTGCGTGTGAAGTATTGCGACAATGGGGGTATGTTCCGGTATTAGGCGAACATGTTTTGACCGAAAACGGGTCATTTGCAGGAACGATAGAACAGCGGCTTGCTGATTTGCAGTGGGCGTTTGTTTCTCCCAATGTAAAAGCGATAATGTGTAGTCGTGGCGGATATGGCTCAATACAGGTTTTGTTGGAACTGCGACCTGGCTTTTTTGCTGATTACCCTAAATGGCTTATCGGATATAGTGATATATCAGCGATTCATGCTGCAATGACAACAGAAAAAGTAATGAGTATACACGGAAACATGTGTGCACCGTTATGTCCTGAACAAGGACAAGATTTGCGAAGCCTCACGTTGCGACGTTTGTTGCAAGGGGAGTTGCCCCGATATGAATTGCCAAGCGACAGCTTAAACCAAACAGGCACTGCCACCGGGAAATTGGTGGGCGGAAATATGGCGGTTTTGATGGATTTGGCGTGTTCGCCAATAGACGTATTGCAAAATGAAGATGATTATATCCTCTTTGTCGAGGATGTTGATGAATCATTGCAGTCATTGAATAGAATGATTTACCGCTTGAAAGCCGCAGGCGTATTCGAACGTATTAAAGGGCTTATTGTCGGTCAGTTTACCAATGCTCCGGCCAATAAAGATTTTAACCACATAAATGAAGTTTTTCATAGTGTGGTAAAAGAATATGCTTTTCCTGTGTGTTATAATTTCCCTACGGGTCATGTAGAAGACAATTATCCACAGATCGAAGGCGCAACCGTTACACTTACAGTGACAAACGAAAGCACGACTTTGGAATATCACCAATAAGCAATATATAAGAATTAGTTGCAAAAAGAGGATGCCTCGATTGAAGTGAGCCCAAGAAGTTAGACAAAAAACTTTTGGGGTTTATTTTATGCGAAAGAAACACGATTATTCAGCATTGCTAAAATATATGCATATGCTTGAAGATGGTTATTCCATCAATTTCATTCACACCAAGTATGGCATTAATGAAACACGACTATCCAAACTTTGGTTCTTATACCAGAAAGAGGGAAGAAAAGTTCTTCATCGTCAGTCATACACTCACAGTAATGCAACTTTTAGACATAAAGTTTTAGCGGACAGTAATAATTTTCTATGCCAAAGTTACTGCTTTATATAGTGCTGATAAAAGACGGCAGGGTGGACAAAAAGTAGGATAATAACCTTATAATTGTTTGATTTACATATCTTTGCAAAGATTATTATTGATATGCTAAAAAAAATGCTTTTATTGTAGCTCTTCCAATGTGGTCAAGAATGGCCTGAGAGGGCGAAAACAAATGTACAAATGCAAAGATTGTGGCAAACAATTTATAGGCGGTGCAAGACGTAACAAGTCACAAGTTATAACCGAATATATTGAGGGCAAGCAAACACTGGCGCAACTTGCAATAAAGTACAATGTTTCAGAAAGAACAATCCGTAGAGATTTAGAGGGGATGCACTTTGTACATAAGATTGCTAAATACAAAGACGTAACCATACAACTAGATACAACATATTGGGGCAGGAACTTCGGCCTAATGGTTATTAAAGATGTTCTTCGCAAGAAAGTACTGTGGCATAAATATGTCCGCAGTGAAACCGTAGCTCAATACATAGAAGGTGTATCCTGGCTCAAATCTAAAGGTTTCAAGATATACGGAGCTGTAATCGACGGCATGCGAGGTTTGGCACAAGCCTTGTATCCCATACCCGTCCAAATGTGTCAATTCCACCAAATACTCATTACACGCAGATACTTGACACAAGAGCCCGATATTGAAGCCTCTGTTCAACTTTTAGACTTGGTTAAAAGTATCACAAGAATGGATAAAGAAAGTTTTGTTGGTGCATTTAACGAGTGGTATGAAAAATATTATTGGTGTCCGATAAAAAACGAAACGGATATAAAAAGGTGTCTCAAT
>CAZBUT010000152.1:0-4734 GCA_964495165.1 uncultured Muribaculaceae bacterium
GATGTGTGAAGCGACGATACCGCAATCGATAAGCGGGAAATGCTTGTTTTTAACCCAACCGCCAAGGCGGGCTGTGAAATTAGGAGACTCCTGAACTATGACAATAAAAGCCGGTGCCTGCGCCGCCCATTTGTTCATTCCCATTGACGCGAGAGCATCGGCAACCGCGCTACGGAGACTGCTGTCGGTAACGGTTATCAGATGCCACGGCTGGGAATTACATGCCGACGGAGCGAGCCGAGCCGACTCCAATATGCGTTGCAACTTCTCCGGCTCAACCTCGCGTTCCGGGTCATAAACTCTGCAACTTTGACGCAATTCTACAAGCTCTGAAAATTTCACGTCTGTATTTTTATTTTGCAAATTCCATTAATCGGCTCAAATACTTGCCGATTATATCAAACTCGATATTCACACGGCTGCCCGGCTGTATATGCTTGAAATTGGTATTCTCAAATGTGTAAGGGATTATTGCCACGCGGAAACTGTCGGCTTCAGAGTCGCATACCGTGAGACTGACTCCGTTTACCGTTACCGATCCTTTTTCAACAGTCACATAACCCTTGCGTGCCATTTCTTTGTCAACGTCATAACAGAAGTGGTAATAACGGCTGCCGTCAACATCTTCTACCGACCGACACACTGCCGTGCAATCGACATGCCCTTGAACGATATGCCCGTCCAGACGACCGTTCATCACCATGCTGCGCTCCAAATTCACCAAATCGCCCGGTTTCAACAATCCGAGATTACTACGTTGCAAAGTCTCTTGAATAGCGGTTACTGTATAAGTTCCGTCTCCCGGCAATGCTACCACAGTGAGACACACCCCATTGTGCGATACCGATTGGTCGATTTTCAACTCATCGACAAAAGAGCATTTCAATGTCAAGTGTACATTTCCGCCATCTTCGACTACCGACACAACATGCGCCGGTTCTTCTACTATTCCTGAAAACATATCTATATTCTGTATTGTTGTTTATTTTACTGAGACGCCCCATCGACAGAGGGAAATCAAAACTATTTATTATTACAAAAGTAACTAATGTCGGGCAGAAAAAAAAATGAAAGTGCACTTCTTCACAGAAGCACACCTCCCTCATAACCAAAATTCAAGTATATTTAGATTTTTGCTTTATGATTTAATCAAAAAAAACAAAGCCTTGCAATCGTTTGCTTGCGATTGTAACGACTGGAATATAATTAACTGTTCCGATGTGTTCCTCCGTTTTGTAATGCTGTTCACGATATTAACACCAAGCGTTCAGAAATTTTAATTATATTAGGCAACGCAAATTTATATAATTATCATGAGCAGGCGAGTAAACATTTAAAAATATACCTTAAATTTTGCAAAACAAAACCATTTTACCCGTTTATTTGTTAAGTAATCATCATAAGAATACCTTGTATCGACATGACATTTTGTCATTACCCGCTTTTTCGTTACTTTTGCGGTAAGATTTAGAACAAATGGATACACAAGAAACACCGATAAAACGCACGGTGCTCGACTACAACGATATCGCTGCGATGGTTCCCAAATTGCGAGGGAAAGAAAAGTTTGTAAACCGTGTGCTGAAATGGCTCAAAGTCGACAAAGTCAACTGGCTTCATGACCATAACTGCGACACTCCGGGACACCCGTTTACCGATGGATTGTTATGTGACCTTAAAATCAAACTGCGCATCGACAATGAGCAAGTGCTCGACAACTTATCACAAGGAGCATTCATCACCGTGAGCAACCACCCATTTGGCGCTTTAGACGGGATTACCCTCATTAACATCGTAGGACGTCGCCGCCCTCAATTCAAGGTAATGGTAAACATGGTATTGAACTACATCTCGGCAATGAGACCCAATTTCATTGCCGTTGATGCCTACCAATCCGATGATCCAAAGAAAAAAGCCGTGTCTATGAACGGCATAAAAGCCGCCATACAACAAGTGAGAAGCGGAGAGCCTATCGGATTTTTCCCGGCAGGGGCTGTTTCAAAAATCACAAAATGGAAATTGCAAGACCGTGAGTGGCAAGAAAACATTATAAGACTCATCATGCAATTAAAAGTGCCCGTGGTGCCCATTTTCTTCCACGGACGCAACAGTGCGATGTCTCACATTCTCGGATTGATCGATTGGCGATTGCGCACCATGCGTCTTCCAACCGAGGTATTCCGCAAGAAAGGAGCCACACTTCATGTGTCAATAGGAGACCCTATAACGGTTGAAGAGCAAAAAGAGCACATGGCCTCTATAGAAGAATTTGGCAAATTTTTAAGAGAACGCACTTACTCGTTGAAATCATGCAAATAAATCCGATTGAAATACCGGCAGAGGTGCAACAAGCAAAATTGCGCCTGGGCATAGTGGGCAACGCACCGTCGCTCATCGCAGCCGTGTCACGCGCCATTCAGGTCGCGCCTATCGACTTGTCGGTACTTATAACGGGAGAGAGTGGAACAGGTAAAGAGTTTTTCCCGAAAATAATACACTCTTTCAGTTCTCGAAAACATAGCAAATACATCGCAGTAAACTGCGGAGCAATACCCGAAGGAACTATCGACTCCGAACTATTCGGTCATGAAAAAGGCTCTTTCACCGGTGCCGTATCATCGCGCAAAGGCTACTTTGAGGAAGCCGACGGCGGTACTATTTTTCTCGATGAAGTCGCCGAACTGCCAATGACCACTCAAGCCCGATTGTTGCGTGTGCTTGAAAGCGGTGAATTTATCAAAGTGGGGTCTTCCACCGTGCAGAAGACAAATATTCGCATCGTAGCGGCAACCAACGTTGATATGCCAAAAGCTGTTGCCGAAGGCCGATTCAGAGAAGACCTTTTCTACCGTTTGTCTACCGTTCAAATCTCAATACCGCCCCTTAGAGATAGAGGCAACGACATCTTTCTGTTGGCTCGCAAGTTTGCCGCCGATTTTGCAGAGAAATACCGCACTCCGGCAATAACCCTCGACGAGAGCGCACAACGGCTCATTCAGCATTACCGCTGGCCGGGCAACGTGCGACAACTCAAAAATGTAATCGAACAGATCTCCCTGTTTGAAGCCGGCAACGAAATCACCGATACAAGCATCGAGCAATATATCCCTCACAACGCGACAATGTATGCACCGGCAATTGCCAATGACACATCTCGCACCTATGAGAAAGAACGCGAATTGCTGTTTAACATGATATTCCGAATGCAAAACGAGATTGACACGTTGCGTTCGACAATAGATGCCATATCATCAAAAAATACAACGGTCGACGTTCCTCACTCTGAAGCAATCGACACTCCGCGCACCCTTGTCAAGTATCACCCTACGGTTTCAGATATTCTTCCGCATGATGCCGGAATGCAGCCAATAGCCGAAGTGCAAGATGCCGGTGACCCGACTATGACGCTCGAAGATACCGAACGCGAGACTATTAAACGCTCGCTCGAACGCAATGGAGGACGACGTAAAGCCACTGCACAAGAACTGAAAATCTCTGAACGCACTCTTTACCGCAAAATACGCGAGTACGGATTGGAATAATACACTTTGTGACATGAATGCTTTCATTAAACACATATTCTCTTTAAAATCAGTATTGTTTCTTATAATGCTGATGTCGTGGCAAGGATGCACCGTTAGCTATAAATTCAATGGTGCAGCACTTGACTACAATGTTTACAAAACGATTTTTGTGTCAAACTTCCCGATACGCGCCGCATTGGTATATCCGCCATTGCAACAGACCTTTGAAAACGAGTTGCTTGACTACATCGCACGCAACACCCGCCTTCAAATCGTCGAATCTTCTTCTGACCTTCAACTTGAAGGGGAAATTACAGGATACAGCCTGTCGCCCCAGGCTGTTACCGAAGATGCCTATGCGTCAAGAACACGGCTCACAATACAGGTGCGCGTTAAATACACCGACAATAAACAGGAAGGCAAAGATATTGACCAAACATTCTCTGCTTATAGAGATTTTGACAGTTCTGAAATGCTCACTGATGTGCAAGACGAGCTTTGTTCCCAAATCTCAAAAGAACTTGTAGATCTTATTTTCAACGCAACTCTCGGAAACTGGTAATCAAAACATGTCGCTGCAAGATAAAATATCGGAATTGCTGAGTAACCCCGATGCGAAAATATCGCTTGAGGAAGTAGAAGAGATAGGGAAACGATACCCCTATTTTACTTTCCCCGCGTCGGTATTATTGAAACGCAACAACGACTTGCCCGAAGATAAACGCAACGAACTTATGGCCGGCATTGCGCTTAACGCCGGAGACAAGGAAACCCTATACCGGCTCACCGACCGCGAAGCCGACAGATGGCTGAATTTCTACCCCGAAGAAGAAAAACAGGCAACATTGTCCACCAACGACACTATTGACACATTCTTGAACACATACGGGAAACCCGATCCAAAGGAAGAGGAAATACTCACCCGCCTCATTTTCAACCCTACCCCCGACTACGCTCAGATGCTTGCCGAAGAGGAAGGTCGCAGTATTCCCGACCTTTCTGAAGCCCAAAACGGGACTCAAGACGCTCTGATAAATGCATTTATCATCAAAAGCAAGGAAAACCAAGGGCATTTCCCCTCAGTCGAAGCCGAGAAACCCGAGATTGAAAGCGCCCCCGTCGACGACACTCCTGTAAACGCTCCCAACGAGTCCGACGACTCATTGCTCAGCGAGAGCCTCGCAAAAATTTACATCAAACAACGCAGATA
>CAZBUT010000153.1:0-4723 GCA_964495165.1 uncultured Muribaculaceae bacterium
ATTTCCTGTCAGAGTCGATTACTTATCAAGAGCTCGCACCCCAAAACAAGTCAAACAGATTCTTGCAGATCTTGCCGAAGGGAAAATCGACATACTAATCGGTACTCACAAACTCATCGGCAAAGATGTAAAATTCAAAGATTTAGGATTATTAGTTGTTGACGAAGAACAAAAATTTGGTGTAGCAGTCAAAGAAAAGCTCAAACAGCTGAAAGTCAATGTAGACACTCTCACCATGAGCGCGACACCAATCCCGCGCACGTTGCAATTTTCATTAATGGGTGCTCGTGATTTATCGGCAATAACAACGCCGCCGGCCAATCGCTATCCAATCATGACCTCGGTAAACAAATTCAGCGACGACATAATTTCAGAAGCCATAAACTTTGAAATGTCACGCAACGGGCAAGTCTTCTTCATTAATCATTTTATTGACGGGCTATATGACCTCGAAGCGACTATAAAACGCCTCGTCCCCGATGCACGCACCATAGTCGGGCATGGACAGATGCCACCTGAAAAACTTGAGAAAGTCATAATCGACTTTGCCAATCATGATTACGACGTGCTGATAGCTACCACTATAATCGAATCAGGCATTGACATGCCCAATGTCAACACAATAGTAATTAACAACGCCCACAGATTCGGATTGAGTGAACTGCATCAGTTGCGCGGTCGTGTCGGTCGCAGTGCCCGCAAAGCATTTTGTTATCTGCTCGTTCCTCCCGGTCTTTCACTCACACCTGAAGCACGTCGCCGATTGCAAGCCATTGAAAGTTTTTCAGATCTTGGAAGCGGCATACACATTGCCATGCAAGACCTTGACATACGTGGAGCCGGGAATCTGCTCGGAGCAGAACAATCGGGTTTTATTGCCGACCTTGGTTATGAAACATACCAGAAGATTCTAAAAGAAGCGGTAATGGAACTGCGCACAGAAGAATTCTCGGATACATTAAATGACGACCACCAAGACGAGGGACAAGAATATGTCGCTGATTGCGTTATCGAAAGCGACATGGAATTATTACTGCCTGCCACATACGTACCTCAGGAAAGCGAACGCATAAGCCTATATCAGGAACTTGACAGTATCGAAAGAGAGCTTGACTTGCAGGCGTTTAAATCACGATTGGAAGACCGCTTCGGTAAAATACCGCGTGAAACCGCCGAACTACTGCGCATACCCCGGCTAAGAAGATTGGCACGACAACTCGGAATAGAAAAGGTTGCGTTAAAGCAAGAAAGCATGTACATCTATTTTGTAGACAACAGCAACGTAGCCTACTATCAATCCCCAATGTTTGGGCGCATATTGCACTATCTGCAACAAAACACCCGCCGATGCCGCATTCGCGAGAACAACGGTCGACGCAGCATCGCCATCAGTTCAGTCCCAACAGTAGAAGAAGCCGTCAACATCCTCACCACCATCCACTCCCTCGACACCATCTAACCATAGCAACTATAGTAACAAGTCTTTCAGTTTCTGAACTGAAGGCGGTTGGTGGGTGGAGAGGATGCGCCATTCAGGGGGGTAGAGGTTGTTGGCTCGATTCCCAAGATTTTTCACAAATCCGAGTGGGCGGCTATTGTATGTAAGCAAAACATATCCACGAGGAGCGTCGTCAATCGTTATCGCCTCTCGCCGCAAATACGCTATAGCTGTATCGTAATCAACATCACATGAGGCAAAGGCGTTACGATTCAATGCTGTTGACATTGCAAGCGATTGCGATGGAATGAGATCTTTCCCTTTGATTGTACATAAGGTAATTCCATGATGGATCACATCAAGATAAGTGGCAAGCAGATCAAATTCTTTCTTATGAGATTTTGGAAATGCGGTTATATTGTCGCCTGCGGCATATACATCAAAATCTTCGGGCTGTAACAGCCATTGACTTGCGCATTTTTCCATTTGCCCCACCTTATTGGCATTCTTGACTTTCCCCGGTTTTGTAGCTGATATTGCGTCCATGCTTTTGCGCATCACCGCAATAAACAGTCCCTCCCCTCTTGTCTTATGAGGCAAAAAGCGATAGCAATGATGTGGCGTGTTTATTCCATCTGAAATATTCCACTCATGCGGGAAATGCATATCAATACTTTCAGCTTCATAATTGGCATTAATATAATCTATAATTTTTTCATTTTCATCTCTGTTAAACGTACATGTGCTATATATCAAATATCCGCCGGGCTTCAACGCTCCCCATAGATTTTCGATAATAGACAATTGTCGTGCGGCACATTCGGACACAAGATTGCGACTCCATTGATTGACCGCATCAACATCTTTTCTGAACATGCCTTCACCCGAACAAGGGACATCGGTGGCTATGATGTCAAAAAAGCCATGAAGTTTCTTGAATCGAGCCGTATCGCCTTTGGTGATTACACATGAAGGACTCCCCCATTTTATAAGATTTTCACGCAATATTGATGCTCTTGCCGGAATGTATTCATTTGCAACGACAAGAGATCCCTCTGGCAGAGCATCGATAGCCGCAGTCGTTTTGCCCCCGGGAGCTGCACATGCATCAAGATATGTGACTGGGAGCGATGCCCCCTTTGTCAATTCGGCGATAATATGCGACATTATCATAGAAGATGCATCTTGAACATAGTATAACCCTTGATGCATTGCCGGATCAAAAGTGAATTGAAGCCGTTCGGGCAAATACAATCCACGTTCACACCAAGGGACTTTATCTATATTTTCAGGCAATATCACACCCTTATACCTATTAACTCTAACAGATATTGACGGCGATGTCTCCGATAAAGTCTCCGGCAACCCGGCAAGCGATGGACAATTATAACTATTGATTGTATCAATAAATTCCTGTGGGATCTTCATGAATTATTGTTTTTGAGACAAATTTAGCAATTATTTCAACAAAAACAATGTCCCGTGATTCACATCGCAGGACATTAAAATCAAATAATTCAATTTATAGAAGGATTATTGTATTTTGTCAACTTCAAGATCACAATTGTGCACCTCATGCCAAGGCAAGCCTTGTTTATTAAGTTGTTCCATAAATGGATCGGGATCAAATTCCTCAACATTGTGTACACCCGGTTTTACCCATTTACCGGTAAGGAACATCATCGCGCCAATCATCGCCGGCACACCGGTCGTATAGCTGACCGCCTGCATTCCTGTTTCTTTATAGGCTTCTTGGTGGCTACAATTGTTATAGATATAATATGTTGCGGGATTACCGGCTTTGTCTTTTCCTGAGATGCGACAACCAATCGAGGTTTCTCCTTTGTAGTTTTCCCCGAGATCTTGAGGATTAGGAAGCACTGCTTTCAAGAATTGCAACGGAACTATTTTAACTCCATTATATTCGACCTCATCGATTCGAGCCATTCCGATGTTTTGGATAACACGCAAATGTGTGAGGTATTCCTGACCAAACGTCATCCAGAATCGGGCACGTTTGATAGTCGGATAATTTATCACAAGCGATTCAAGTTCCTCATGATACAGCAAATATGAATCACGTGCGCCTATATTGGGATATGTCAAAGGTGCATGTATTTCAAGCGGACCGGTTGTCACCCATTTTCCATCTTGGTAATAACGTCCGTTTTGAGTAATCTCGCGTATGTTGATTTCGGGATTGAAGTTTGTGGCAAACGCTTTGCCATGATCTCCGGCATTGCAATCAACGATGTCAAGATATTCCATTTCAGAGAAATGGTGTTTAGCCGCATAAGCAGTAAATACGCCTGACACACCAGGATCAAATCCACAACCAAGAATAGCAGTAAGACCGGCCTTTTCAAATCGTTCACGATAGGCCCATTGCCATGAATATTCAAAATGAGCAACGTCCTTAGGCTCATAGTTGGCGGTATCAAGATAATTCACACCACATTCGAGACATGCGTCCATAATAGTGAGGTCTTGGTAAGGCAGAGCCACGTTGATTACCAAGTCGGGCTTGTGGCGTTTGAAAAGTTCCACAAGTTGTGGCACACTGTCGGCATCAACCGAGTCGGTAGTGATGTTTGACGCTCCTATAGCCTTGGCTACAGCATCACATTTGCTTTTAGTGCGTGAGGCGATAACTATCTCGTTAAACACTTCGGGATTTTGGGCGCACTTGTGAGCTACCACGGTACCAACACCGCCTGCTCCGATAATAATAACTTTTGACATTATTAATTTAGAGTATTTGTTAGTTACTGTTTCTTTTTAGTTCAACAATATTTTTGCGAGTGCTAAATTACATCATTTCTAATCGTCACGCAAATATTAAGCTAAATTTATGAACGTTGGAATTCAGTTGGTGACATTCCGGTCAGATGCTTAAAGTATTTGCCAAAAGATGACTGATTGGAGAAATTAAGTTCGTAGGCGACCTGTTGAATATTCTTTCCTGAGAAACGTAACAGATTTTTTGCCTCAAGTATCACATAATCATCTATCCACTCAGCCGCCGACCTTCCGGTTACTTCTTTAATGATTAGAGAAAGATATTTAGGAGATATAAACAATTTGTTGGCATAGAAACCGACCGACCGCTCAAGGCAATGATGCTTCTGTACCAACGACATGAAATCGCGCACGTAGTTTAACCGCCGTGATTGTGGTTGTTTGGGAGCATCTTCTTCTTGCTCTACTTTGCGACTTGCCGCAAACTGCATAATCTGATATATCATCGATGCCATCAAACAACGCGAGATATTGCGTATATACACC
>CAZBUT010000154.1:0-4707 GCA_964495165.1 uncultured Muribaculaceae bacterium
AATATTCCTGCAGTTATAGTTGGTAAGGCTATATATGAGGGGCGCATTACTATAAAAGAAATAGAAAAATATAATAATTTCAACTAATCGAGGCTTGCTAAAAGAATTATACCATGTCTTGATGTCAAAGACGGTACGACGGTAAAAGGTGTAAACTTTGTAAATTTCAAGGACGCAGGAGATCCGGTGGAATTAGGGAAGAAATACAGTCAAGACGGAGTCGATGAATTGGTTTTTTTGGATATAACGGCATCGCACGAAGGCCGCAAAACATTCATTGATCTCGTTGAGCGTGTCGCCGAGAATATCAGTATCCCTTTTACGGTTGGAGGTGGAATAAACGATGTGACCGATGTTGAAAAACTCTTAAACGCCGGAGCCGACAAAATTTCAATAAATTCTGCAGCTTTGCGCAACCCAAATCTTATAGACAACATTGCTAAAACATTTGGGATTCAAGTGTGTGTAACAGCTATAGATGCCAGATTTGATAACGGTGAATGGATATGTTACATAAATGGCGGACGCATTTCGACCAATAAAAGACTTGCCGATTGGGCATATGAAGCACAAGAACGAGGTGCCGGCGAGATTTTATTTACAAGCATGGATCACGACGGAGTAAAAAACGGATATGCATGTGAAGCATTAGCAATGTTGCATGAGAAATTAAGCATTCCCGTAATTGCATCGGGCGGAGCAGGCCGCTATGAGCATTTTTATGATGTTTTTTCCATTGGTAATGCCGATGCGGCATTGGCTGCAAGTATATTCCATTTTAACGAAATACCGATAAAACAGTTGAAGAAATATTTAAAAGGCAAAAATATAAACGTAAGAATTTAACTTAATAATAAAAATATGGCTATCGATTTTGATAAAATGCAAGGACTTGTTCCGGCAATAATACAAGACATAAATACAAAAAACGTACTCATGTTGGGTTTTATGAACAAGGAGGCTTATAATAAAACGCTTGAAACAAACAAAGTCACCTTCTTCAGCCGCACTAAAAACCGGCTTTGGACAAAAGGGGAGGAGAGCGGAAACTTTCTTGAAGTAAAGTCAATAGAAGAGGATTGTGATCATGACACTCTTCTGATAAAAGTGAAACCTGTAGGTCCTATATGCCACACAGGAGCTGACACATGTTTTCAAACTGAGAACAAATGGGGAGTCGAATTTTTCAGATACCTCCAGGATTTTATCCAAAAGCGTCATGATGAAATGCCTGAAGAATCATATACAACATCTCTATTCAAACAAGGAATTAACCGCATGGCACAAAAAGTAGGAGAAGAGACTGTCGAAACTGTTATAGAGGCAACAAATGGCACAAATGACCGTTTAATATATGAGGCATCAGACCTGATCTATCACCTTATTGTGTTACTTACGGCAAAAGGGCACAGAATCGAAGATTTGGCAGAAGAACTCATTAAACGCCACAAGGAATAACCGTTCTCACAATTATAGATATGAGCATTGTCCAATATAAAAATGTTGAAATTCTACGCAAAGAGCTTGTCGTCTTAAAAAAAGTGAATTTTGAACTACATGAAGGCGAATTCTCCTATTTACTCGGTAAAGTAGGAAGCGGAAAAAGCAGTTTGCTAAAATCAATGTATGCAGAAATCCCCATAACCGAAGGGGAGGCTACGGTATTGGATTATGATCTCGTTGGGATAAAACGTAAAGCTATCCCTATGCTTCGCAGGGAAATTGGTATCGTTTTTCAAGATTTCCAATTGTTGACAGACCGTAGTGTATATCACAACCTGAAGTTTGTTTTAGATGCCACAGGTTGGAAAAATGCCGATGACATAGACACCCGCATCGAAGAAGTTCTGAAAGAAATGGGTATGCTCAATAAATCATATAAAATGCCTCATGAACTCTCGGGTGGAGAGCAACAACGCATTGTTATTGCCAGAGCATTGCTTAACAGACCCAAATTAATATTAGCCGATGAGCCAACAGGAAATCTCGACCCGACAACAGGGGAACAAATTGTGAAACATTTGCATCGTATCGCATCTGAAGGGACTGCCGTTATTATGGCGACCCACAACATGAATCTCGTTGAAGAATACCCGGGAAGGATAATACGATGCGAAGATAAACATATAATTGAAGTATAATTTGCCAAAAATCTTGACAAACGCGTCATATTTCATTGCATTTTCGTAATTTTGCAACCGGATTTTTAATTAGTGAAATATTATATCAATCTCTGTAGCATATTAAAATGAAAGTATTAAAATTTGGAGGTACATCAGTTGGCTCAGCCCAAAGAATTAAAGAAGTAGCACGACTCATTACCGAACGAGGTAAAAACATTATTGTACTCTCGGCGATGTCAGGAACTACAAATACTTTAGTAGAAATTTCCGACTATCTTTATAAAAAGAACACCGATGGAGCAAAAGAAACCATAAACACTCTCGAAGCAAAATACAACAGAGTAATTGATGAATTATATTCTACAACAGAATATAAAGAAAAAGCATTGAAAGAAATCAAAGCCAGTTTTAACTACATGAGATCCTTTACAAAGGATTTATTCACTATATTTGAAGAAAAAGAGATTTTGGCTCAAGGAGAGTTAATGTCAACGGCAATGATGAACTTATACTTGCAAGAAAACGGCATTAATTCAGAATTGCTTCCGGCTCTCGACTATATGCGTACCGATAAAAATGCTGAACCCGACACTCAATACATCAAACAAAAACTTTCAGCACTTCTTGACAAGCACCCTGATGCAGACATATATATCACACAAGGATATATTTGCCGCAATGCCTATGGCGAAATAGACAATCTTCAACGAGGTGGCAGTGACTACACAGCATCATTAATCGGCTGTGCGATAAATGCCGAGGAAATTGAGATATGGACCGACATTGACGGTATGCACAATAATGATCCGAGATATGTGGAAGGAACCGAGCCAGTCAGTGAACTGCATTTTGAGGAAGCTGCCGAATTGGCTTATTTCGGAGCTAAAATTCTTCACCCAACATGTGTACTACCGGCAAAACTAAATAACATTCCTGTTAGATTGTTAAACACCATGCAACCAGAAGCTCACGGAACATTGATTTACAACACAACAGCATCTTGCAAAATCAAAGCCGTGGCAGCAAAAGACAATATTACTGCTATTAAAATAAAATCAGGTCGCATGCTTCTTGCCTATGGTTTCTTGCGCAAAGTATTTGAAATATTTGAAACCTACCAGACCCCAATAGATATGATTGCCACATCTGAAGTTGGAGTATCTGTCACAATCGATAACGAACGTAATCTCTCTCAGATTCTTGACGATCTAAAAAAATTTGGCACAGTCACAGTTGATAAGGATATGGTAATTATCTGCGTAGTAGGGGACTTGGAATGGCAAAATCGAGGTTTTGAAGCCAAAGCACTCGATGCCTTGAAAGATGTGCCTGTACGCATGATTTCCTACGGTGGAAGCAATTACAATATATCATTCCTCGTGAGAAAAGAAGATAAAGTGAGAGCTTTGAACCTTTTAAGCGACAGTTTGTTTAAAAACAAATAATATACTACCTATGTCACAATTTCCCATTAATGAGTTTACCCAACTCCGCACTCCATTTTATTATTATGACCTCACTCTTTTGAATAACACACTAAAAGAGATAAAAAAATATGCGGCAAATAGCAATTATCACGTACATTACGCGATAAAAGCAAATGCCAATCAAGAAATTCTTAAATCAATATGTAATAATGGTTTAGGAGTCGATTGTGTAAGTGGTGGAGAGATCAAAGCCGCAATCCAAGCTGGTTTCAGCACAAATAAAATAGTATTTGCAGGAGTAGGGAAGAGCGATTGGGAAATTGAACTTGGTCTTGACAATGATATCGCCTGTTTTAATGTCGAATCTGCTGCAGAACTTGAGGTTATACAAGAAATAGCCTTTCAAAAAGGTAAAACAGCCAATGTTGCATTGCGCGTTAACCCCAACGTTGATGCACACACTCACCACTATATAACTACAGGTCTCGCTGAAAATAAATTTGGTATAAATCTTGAAATGCTCGATAAGATTATTGAGCGTTGCATAGAATTACCAAATATAAAATTACAAGGAATTCAATTTCATATTGGAAGTCAAATAACCGAATTGGAGCCGTTCCAACGGCTCTGTCAACGCATTAACGCATTACAAGACCATTACGAAAAACAAAATATCAGCTTTGAGACAATCAATGTTGGAGGAGGATTGGGCGTTGACTACAACAATCCCGACAATAATCCAATCCCTTCATTCAAAGAATATTTTTCCATATTTGACAGCAATTTAATACTGCGTAAAGGTCAACAATTACACTTTGAGTTAGGACGATCTGTTGTCGCTCAATGCGGTTCTCTTATAACTAAAGTATTGTATGTCAAGGAAGGCGTAAAGAAAAAATTTGCAATTGTTGATGCCGGTTTCACAGAACTCATTCGTCCGGCGCTTTATCAGGCACATCACAAAATAGAAAATATCACAAGCAAAGAGACTTTAACAGAAAAATATGATGTGGTTGGACCAATTTGCGAATCATCAGACCGATTTGGAGAAAATGAGATCTTACCAATCACCAAACGAGGAGATTTGCTTGCGTTGCGCTCAGCAGGAGCTTACGGCGAAATAATGGCATCACAATATAATTGCCGCCAACTTCCAC
>CAZBUT010000155.1:0-4703 GCA_964495165.1 uncultured Muribaculaceae bacterium
TTGTCTCGGTATTTCAGTAAAATTTGATGAGTTTCCCAATCAACTTTGATGTGGTTATTTTCTATTTAAATAAAGCACTCCTGCTTTATTTCTACAACACAAAATTAGCGAGTGTGGTTCAATTGTGCAATAGTTGTTGCTATTTTTTTGCCAAAAATGCAACTTTTTTGAGCTTGTCTTCGTCTAATATTAAAGCCCTCTTAAGTAACATTGCCGATTAAAATTTTTCTCGGTTAATCAATGTTAAATTGGGGGGGGTAGGTAGTATATCAATATAAATGAATAACTTTGTTGAGAAATAACGGTAACAATGATAATAGAACTGAAAGATATTAATAAGACATATCAGGGTGTTGTGCCTTTACATGTACTCAAGGGCATTAATCTAACAATAGGCAAAGGAGAACTCGTTTCTATAATGGGAGCATCCGGTTCAGGTAAGTCAACATTGCTAAACATATTAGGGATTCTGGATAATTATGACTCCGGAGAATATCGTTTAGACAATGTCTTGATTAAAAATTTAAGCGAAAATCGTGCGGCTGAACTTCGCAATCGTATGATAGGCTTTGTTTTTCAGTCATTTAATCTGATTAATTATAAAAATGCAATTGAAAATGTTGCATTGCCACTTTTCTACCAAGGGGTATCCCGTCGCCGACGAAATGTGCTTGCTATGGAGCAACTCGAACGATTAGGGCTTGCCGACCGTGCTCATCATCTGCCCGGCGAGTTATCGGGAGGACAGCGTCAGCGTGTGGCAATTGCAAGAGCGTTGATAACTAACCCTTCAATCATTTTAGCCGATGAACCTACCGGAGCTCTCGACTCTAAAACATCGGGAGATGTAATGCAGATATTGCGTGAACTCAATGATGATGGAATGACAATTGTTATAGTTACTCATGATCCGGCGATTGGAGAACAAGCGGGTCGAGTTATACGTATATGCGATGGTATGATAACACAAAGCTGATGGTAATATGTTTGACCTTATAAGAGAAATATTGCAAACATTGCGTCACAACAAGTTACGCACGGCTTTGACTGGATTTGCGGTTGTATGGGGCGTGTTTCTGCTCATTATTTTGCTCGGCGTGTCCCAAGGCGTGTATAACTCATTCAGTAAAAATGCCATGTCACATGGATCACGTATAAGTATATACAACGGTTATACATCCTTACCCTATAAAGGATTAAAAGAAAACCGTTTCATCAACATGCGTGATGCCGACATGGGTGCAATCACGCATGAAAACTCTGGTTTTATCGAAACAGCATCGGCTGAAGTATATTTGTCGGGTGTCGTTTCAACTAATAATGACTATGTATCTAATAGTATAAACGGAGTTTACCCTGATTATGCCGTGAATATGGATATTAATATAATTGCCGGCAGGTTTATCAATGATAAGGACATGCAGTCGTGTCGCAAGGTAATAGTGATGAGCCGTACAAATGCTGAAATCCTTTTTGGCTCTGCTGATAAGGCTGTTGGCGAAAGAGTTAAATTCAATGGTTTGTCTTTCTTGGTTGTCGGATTGTATGACAAACAAGGTTATAGCAGTTTTTACATGCCATTTTCAACTGCAATGCAGTTAAAAGGCAGAGACGGAAAGATTGCTTCGATTACGTTGCTCACTAAAAATATTCAGGACGTAGAGCAAGCACAAGATTTGGAGAAAGACGTTAAATCGACATTGAGTCGCAGACATCAGTTTTCACCGGAAGACCCTTCGGCTGTGTGGATTTGGAATCAATATGTTCAACAAATGATGATGTTAGGCGGACTTGACATTCTTGATATTGCTATATGGATAATAGGAATATTGACCCTATTGACCGGTGTGGTAGGTGTTAGCAACATTATGTTTGTCTCAGTCAGAGAACGCACTCATGAAATAGGTATACGACGTGCAATTGGAGCTAAACCGGGAAATATTTTGAGGCAGATTATTGCTGAAAGTGTGGCTATTACAGCCTTATTTGGCTATATTGGCATTTTGTGTGGAATTTGTGTTACAGAATTGCTGTCGGTTCTAATGACTGATGTTGAAGTAATGGATTCCCCTACCGTGAGTATTTCTGTGGCGGCATCAGTAACGATTGTACTTGTTTTGTCAGGGTGTATATCCGGAATATTCCCGGCAATAAAAGCATTGAAAATTAAACCTGTGGAGGCATTAAGAGCAGAATGAAACTGAAGTTTTTTGACATAGATAATTGGAAAGAGATAGGCACAACGCTTGCCCGGAATAAAACCCGCACCACGCTCACTGCTTTTGGCATCTTTTGGGGAACTGCGATGCTTGCATTGTTGTGGGGTGGTGCTCAAGGGTTGCAAAGTGTCATGCGTTGGCAATTTGCAGGTTTTGCTACAAATGTAGCAATAGTAATTCCCGGTCAAACGAGTATGCCGTATAAGGGTTACAATAAAGGTATGTCGTGGAAATTGTCACGTGGAGATCTTGACAAGATTTTGCAACGAGTTTCGCAAGTTGAAACTCTCACAGCCTTGGATTCAAAATCGGCTATGACAGCTAATTATAACGGTCGTCATACATCAACGACGCTCCAAGGCGTAGAAAGTTCGTATGTGCGCATAAACGAGCCTATAATATACGATGGACGTTTCATAAATATGTCGGACGATGTTAATATGCGCAAAGTATGCGTTCTTGGCAAGCGTGTCGCTACTGATTTATTTGGTTACAAATCACCTGTAGGTCATGACATTGAAATAAACGGTATATACTATCATGTTATAGGGGTATGCGGACAGATGTCGGAAATTCAGATTATGGATCGTCTTGATGAATCGGTTGTTATCCCCTACTCTACAATGCGATGCGCATATAATCGAGGTGATGATATAGAAGCCGTGATGATGCTTTTCAAACGGGAAATCCGAGCAAGTGCGATACAACCTGTTATAGAACGTATTATAAAGGAGTCTCACCCTATACACCCCGACGATAAAAAGGCAATCAATTTTTTTGATGTGTCTGAAATGTTTGAAATGGTTGATAATCTGTTCATGGGGATTAGTTTGCTTGCCCTTTTTGTAGGAGCCGGAACTTTACTTGCCGGTGTAATAGGTGTTGGAAACATTATGTGGGTAGTTGTAAATGAGCGGACACAGGAAATTGGTATACGGCGTGCAATCGGGGCAAAACCGCGGGATATTATATTGCAGATTTTATCAGAAAGCATTGTGTTGACCTCAATTGCCGGTTTTGCCGGTATATGTTTTGCTGTTTTGATTTTAGGGGTTGCCGAGACTGTATTGTCGCAAGGAACTCTGACAGCAGAATTTCAGATAGAGTTTGGCAAGGCCGTCGGTATCATGGTGGCATTTATGATTCTTGGAACACTTGCCGGAACAATACCTGCGGTAAAAGCAATGCATATTAAACCGATTGAAGCAATAAACGATAAATAACAAATTAATATAATTATGAAAAAAGTATTTCGCATTTTTGTATGGATTATAATTGTCTTGATATTTATAGGCACATTTGTGTATCTGTATTATAATTCGCAACCTAAGTCGTCAGTTTATGAGATTGTCACTCCCGAGATTTCAGATGTCGAGCGTGTTTCGGTCTTGACCGGTAAAATCGAACCTCGTGACGAGATTGAAATTAAACCGCAAATATCAGGTATCGTAGATGAAATAAATGTCGAGCCGGGTGATAAAGTTAAGACTGGAGATATTATAGCAAAAATACGTGTCATTCCCGACGAGTCTCAATTGTCTTCTGCTCAAAATCGTGTAGATGTAGCCCGTTTATCGTTGGCGCAGAGTTTGCGTGAATATGATCGCACAAAACAGTTGTATGACAAAAAGTTTGCGAGCCGTGAAGAATATGAGCAGGCTCTAACTGATAAAGAAAAAGCAGAGACCGAATTGGCTTCGGCAATTGATGCCCTATCAATTGTAAAAGACGGTATATCAAGTACCAATGCCCAGCAGAGCAACACTTTGGTTCGGGCAACCATAGACGGGCTCATTCTTGAAGTGCCGGTAAAAGTCGGCAGCTCGGTGATTCAAGCAAATACGATGAATGACGGAACGACAATTGCAACTATCGCTGATATGAGTAATCTTATTTTCAAGGGGAAAATAGATGAAACAGAAGTAGGCTTGCTACAGAATGGGCAACAAATGCACATCTCGATTGGAGCATTACCCGATATAACACCGACTGCATATATCGAGTATATATCGCCAAAAGGAATTGAGGAAAACGGCTCCAATACATTTGAAATAAAAGCGGCTATCACTGTTCCCGACTCAGTATTGCTTAGAGCAGGATATAGTGCCAATGGTTCTGTCGTGTTGTCGCGGGCCGAAAATGTATTAACTATACCGGAAAGTGTAATAGAGTTTTCCGGCGATAGTACATTTGTATATTGTCTTGTAGATTCTATCCCGACACAGGTGTTTGAACGTACTGCCATTTCTACTGGAGTCAGCAATGGCGTTAATGTCCAAGTAAAAAACGGTATCGGCTCCGACGCTCGTTTGCGTGGACATGAAATCAAGTAGTTGTTAATGAAAATCATAGAGAATATTATGAAACAATACCTTATTTTGCCCGTAGCAGTTTTGTGCTTTATCTCTGCAAAGGCTCAGTGTTGGAATTTGGATAGCTGTATAAACTATGCAGTGGAACATAATTTGACTGTGAAAGGGCGCA